>NZ_JBFMVT010000001.1 GCF_040786275.1 Buttiauxella gaviniae | reverse complement strand
TGCTTAACCTGAAAGGAGAAGCAACCATGTCACAGAATCTGAACTGCACCCCCCAGGACACCGCCCCACAGAATGCCGTTCCGATGGCGTTTGTGCGCACCACCACCGCCGATATCTGGTGCCACGCGCAGTGGCTGGGCGGCGAATGGGTCACAGAATGGGGCCAGAAAACCCTGGGCGCGTTGCAGGAAAACTACCCCGATATGGCCGTGATGAGTGTGGCCGAACTTATCGACCTGCAAAATGAAAAGTACCGTACTCCGGTGTTGGAAATCACCGGGGAACGTTACATCGATCAGCTTGAAGTATTACCGCCGATGGACTGGTGCCGGACGAATAAAGGGGAGTCGTTCAAATCCATGGAGATGTACGCCGGGGATGTCACCAGCATTTTTGTCCGAACCGAAGGGCGTTTTTTTGAGTTCCGCGACGTCTGCACCCTGTCACATGCACAGGTGCTGGCGCGGGTAGAAACAGAAGTTTTGACCGGGAGTGCGTCATTTTCCGGGCATTAAAAAAGCAGGCTTACGCCTGCTTTCTCGTGCCGGTTTCTCCGTCGAAAGTCAAACCGGCTATCAAAACCCACATGGAGATGAAACCATGACATTTGACCCACAAATAGTTGCACAGGCTAACCAGTTTGTAAATGCCTTACGCAGCGGAAAACCTGCTCATGTTCCGGTGCTCAAGCTGGAGCACTGGCAGCAGTTCATGACCACCGTTAACGCAGGATATGGTGACGGTTCCGGTAACGGCAACACGCCAAGTGTTTACCCGGCACTGGGCCTGGCCTGATCTGAAACACGCCGCTCCTGACGGGGCGGCTTTCAGGAGGCAAGGGGTCAGGCTCCTGAAAACAGACCGACCTGAAGGCTGCACCTGTTCTGAAGCGCCGTTAAAAACTCGCGCACCAGCGGTGCGAACGGCAGGAGAAGGGCAGCGCTGACGCGCTGCTCTCTCCCGTTCCCAGCGTTGTCTTTCCGGGTATGGGTCATATATCCGTTTTTACCTTCCTGATGTTTTCCCGATTGTGACGGTTCTCATGGTGGCCGTATCTGATGGTTATTCTCTTCCATCATAACCCCGTCAGGGCAATGGCCCCCTTCGGCTCTCCGTCCGTTCCGGCCGGGTCGTCAGCCCCACTCCGACGGGCAGCTGCACGGCAGCGGCCAGTCTCCGCCGAATCCCTTGCGGGTTTCGGGCTTTCGCTAGGGTCTGATGGCAACGGCAAGGTCAACCCCTGCTGCGGGCCGTTGGCCCACGCCTTCACCGCGCCGGTGAACCGTCGCTTTAAAGCCGCCACGCCGTTCCGTCGTGTCGGGTGTATGCATTCTGTCTGCTGCTCTGGTGAGCCATCACCCCGGCCAGCTCTCACGCGGAGGGCTTTTCGTAGCACCGTCTCCGGCCAGAAAACAAGGGTGAAATGCACTCGCGGTGCTCGCCCTTGTTTTCCGTCCAGCGCCGTCGCTCCTTTGCCCTTTGCCGCGAGAGAACTCACCGAGAGATGGATTAACCACCAGAAGAGGATAAGACCAGAATGCATACACAAAACGTCAAGACCGCCGCTCCTGAATCTTCCGAAAGATGCGGGGAAAAATTCACCATGCCTCACCTGACCGACCTGTTTTTGTACGTGATGGTCAACAGCGAGGGGCAGAAACAACCGGGTATTTTTGTCCCGACACCGGAAGGCGATCTGCATATTGCTGTTCGTGAGGACGGCGGCGAAACGGTGATCGTCTGGACGCAAAATGGCTGGCCACTGGCGGCAGCGATACCCGAAAGCGGATATCTGGCCGTGCTAACCGGCATAGCGAAATAAACCTCAGATTTAATAACGGCAGGGAAAACCTGCCATTAAACGACTTGAAAGGAGAAATAAAATGACCACACTGGCCTCCCGTTTTCGCGCTGCAAACGTTATTCGTCGTGACCGTGCATTAACGAATGATGAACTTGAAAAATATGTTCCGAGTGTATTTAGCGGTGATAAACATAATTCCCGTTCCGAGCGCTACACCTATATTCCTACTATTACCCTGCTTAATAAACTGCGTGAAGAAGGCTTTGAGCCGTTCTTTGCCTGTCAGACGCGTGTGCGTAATATTGATAAGCAGGAACATACTAAACATATGTTACGTCTGCGCCGTCGTGACACAATTACCGGAACTGAAGTCCCGGAAATTATTTTACTTAACAGCCATGATGGCTCGTCAAGTTATCAGATGATCCCGGGAATGTTCAGATTTGTATGCATGAATGGCATGGTGTGCGGAGATACATTCGGAGAAATTCGTGTGCCGCATAAAGGGGATATTGTTGGTCAGGTTATCGAGGGCGCATTTGAAGTCCTGAAAACATTTGACGACATTGGCGATAATATGGCGGAGATGAAAACGATTAATCTTAATCCCGCCGAACAACGCCTGTTTGCCGCCGCCGCCCTGGACTATAAATACGGCGAAGAACGCCAGCCCGTTACCGCCACCCAGATTCTGGAACCGCGCCGTTTTGAAGATCGCAAAAGTGATATCTGGACCACTTTTAACCGGGTGCAGGAAAATCTAATTAAGGGGCGTTTGCCCGGTATTACCGCTCAGGGAAAACGGACCCGAACAAGACCCGTGACCGGAATTGATGGTGATGTGAAATTAAATCGAGCACTCTGGAAATTGGCGGAAGAGATGGCGAAAATCAAAGACTGAAAAATAACACCCCGGTTAGCCGGGGTTTTTTATATCATTAATTTGGTGTTTGCATGCTGGCCTTATTACCCGGCACTGTACTGTATTCCCCCACTGTACCAGGCTGCTCTGTCAGTGATTTTCTCGCCAACAAAATTCTGTAAATACTCTTTATCTCATCGGCATATTTTTTGCGCTGTGCAATCAGTTTCTGCGACGGACCTGTATTATATATTCCGACACTGTCCCAGTTACGTCCATATGACCTGAAGTTGTGCGCCAGTACCCAGGCACCGCTGTAGACACAAATACATGGATCACTCAGTAACCTTTTTCTGTCAATATTAAAACTGTTCAGTTTTGAATAATGTGAACTGTTCACCTGCATCCCGCAGACATCTTCTGTTTTATTCCGGTTGTCTTTATTGACGGCATCAGCTCTGAGGTGGCTCTCTTTAATGGATATAGCCATGAGCAACAATGGATCGATCCTGAAGTCATGCCCGGCCTGATCGAAACACATTTGTGGAGCAGCAGCACAGGATAATGCAAGAGGAAGCAGTAGCAATGGTAATTTATTCATTATCAGGATACCCACGGGAAAGGTGTTAAATCAGACGACAGACCAGGCAAATAAAAAATACCCGCCGCCATCGTTTTTATCAAGATAATTCACTACAGACGCGCGTGAGCGCTCCTGTTTAGCGGAGAACCCGCACGCCAGAATATATCATGTAAGAACAATCTCACTTATTACCAGCCGCTCTTTGCTAACCATTTAAAACACCACACCCCACGCAAGACTTCGTCTTGCAGATATTTACTTATAAATCAGGTGGATACATCTAAAAAAAAGGAGCAAACTTTATGTTTGGAGGTGTTTTATCGCACATACCGACACTATCACATCATAGGATTAGAATACCTGTTGGTGTCGACATGTATTACATGTATCGTACAATTGTAGATGTGTAAGAACATCATTGTATTAAATATCGTACAGTGTCACACTGTGAGACATATTGGTGTACAAACCTACTACTGTATAACCAGTGAGGTCACTGACTCAGGACGTTGATGACACTGTATCCTGCGGTATCACCAGTTTTAAAAATAATTAAGTTAGTGTCGGTTCCGACACCATCTCAGTAAGGTCATTAATATGGGAAGAGTAGGGATTTACCTTAAAGATAAAATAGAGCGAGAGGTCCGTGATATCGTTCAACAGGATTTACAGAACGGCGCGAACCCCGGGGAAGCAAACATCTCAGCAACGTGCAATGAACTAATACGTCTAGGATTATTAGTTTATAAAAGAGATAGTGATGATGGCCATCAATTCGATCTGGAAGGATATCAAAGAGACCTTATACGAAAAGCCGCCGGCTCACGAGAGGGCACAGTACTTATTGCAACATTACTCGCAGAGATGTACTTGAAAATGACAGGAAAAGATGGCGAGGCTAAACTGGAAGATACCCTTGATATGCTGTTAAACAGCATAAATACAGCAGAAGACGAAGCGGAATCCCGACACTTCGTTAATAATGAAGGGTAACACCGAAGGGCCGGAAGGATACCGGCCACAATAAATCAGGATGGGTTGGATTTATCCCATGGAAACGCCTCTTTTTCAGCCGCTGCTATTTTCTCTTTTAAAAACACCTCAAACTCCATACACAGTACTTTCAGTGCCTGACCATCCTCATTCTGGTCAAGTATCCGCTCAGTAAAATAACCCAACGTGTTCATTAACCTTGTCAGCATTTCGTCATTCAGACTGCGCTTGTGAACTCTCGCCATTATTCGTATTTCTTCTGCGAGATTGTCAGGAATGCGCATGCTGTAACCGGTCGTTTTCCCCGGAAGCAATACTCGCTCGCCTTCACGCCACATCCACAGCCGCTCTTCAGGTGATTCAGTTTTATTTTCTGTATCACCCTGACATTTCTCACTATCGAGTAATTCACCCAGCCATAACTCAAATTTCACCGCCAGCGATATCAGGCGTTCGCCCTCCGCAGTTTTAATGACTGGCTTCTCTGAATGGTAATTAAGTGACAATAACAACCTTGCGATAATTTCATCATTAACGCTTCTTTTCCCTGCCCGGGCACATATTCGTAATTCCATAAGCAAATTATCCGGCGCTCGCAGCCGCCACTCCACAGCTTCGCCAGGACGGAACTTTCGAGGTCGCCCACGACCTTCCCACATTTTCTCTTTAACTTTCATAGGTGTAGATCTCACTAGCAACACAACAACAACCTTGATTGCAAAGCCTACGCACAACCATATTCAGATAAATCCGAATTATTTACATTTATGTGACATTGTTCACAGTTTTTTTTTTTTAGGGTCATGGGACAATATCGCGTGAGTAAACAAACACTTACTCACATCAACTTTGTTTACATCCGGAGAAACAAGCATGTTCACTCAAGGTAATGCCCTTAATGTCGAAAAGGGATGGGCGGTAGCGTCTTTATTTCGAAAGGCTCGTGAAAATCGCCAGTTAAAAAAATTCATCAAAAACGGAGGGTTGGTTTTAATTTCACTTATGGTCGCTCACCCGGTACTCGCCTCTGGTACTGACCTGCTCGCCTCTCAACAAGCAACAGTGAGCTCCACGTTCGGTTCTGGTTCGTCAATTGTGAAGTGGTTTTATATTGCCGAAATTATTATTGCCTTATTCACCTATATTAAAGTCCGCTCTCCCCTCGTTTTCCTCGGTCTGGTTATTTGTATTATCTTCACCCGCATTGCCTTTGCTATTGCGAGCTGATGATGAATGGGGAAGAAGATAAATATTACTTCCCGGAAACTCTCAATCAGCAGGACCGCTATTTTGGTTTGCCCCTCGATGAACTCCTTATTGTCGCGCCGTTGGTTATTCTCGGCGTGCTCAATAATATGTCTACGGAACTTTCCATCATAGCGGGCCTGTTGTGGGCATTAGTCAGATACCTGAAAAAAGGGCAGGGGTCCTTCTGGTTACTTAATTTCTGTTACTGGCATCTCCCTTCGCTCTTATTCAAAATTTCCTTCCGACAGATACCTGATTCAAGTTTCCGACACTGGAGGGCGTAATTCCCATGAAAATGAAAATAAAAGGCGAACGCGATAAACAACTCAGTTATGCGTTTATTGGTCTTGCCTCATTATTAGTTCTCAGTGGCATGGGGAATGTGCTGACAGGTTCACTGGCATGGCATTTCGCCACCACCCAGAAAACGGTCACCACGCCTATGACTTATAACCAACCCTTTACCTCTGACGCTGTCGGCGCTGATGCTTCCGGCATGACCATGTTCGCCTCTTCATTTATATACTGGCGGCTGAATGTGAGTCCGGAAAATATCGACAATAACCAGAATATGCTGCTCGGTTTTGTCCCTTCCACCGAACGGGATGCACTGAAGAAAGCACTGGATATTGAAGCTGAACGCATCAAGAAAGGGGGCATCACCACCCGCTTTGATACGAAGGATATTCGTGTCATGTCCGATGGCTCCGTGGAGTTCAGCGGCACACTGAAATCCGCCACCACCAATGGTGCTATCACCACGCCCCTGAAGGACCAGGCAAAAACCTACCGTCTTAAAATCAGCTACAAGAACGGCATTGTTCATCTTCATTCGTTCGAGGAGCTTCAGCAGAACCCCCCAACCAACTGACAGGACTGCCCATGAAACTTCGTATTTCACCGGCAGCTGCTGCTGTGTTACTGGCATCGGGAATCTTCACCAGCGGCCTTCGGGCCGCTACCGCCCCCGCCGCCATCCCGTTTGAGAACGACGCCGCCTTTAATGTCACTCTCAGCAATAACAACCCCAGCAAGGTTGTTATCGACGGGGAACTGATTACCAGCATCAGCGGGCCATCCGGAGCCTATGACCAGAGCACAACGGAAGACGGCGCACTCATTTTGTCGCCGCTTGTTGCGCAGAACTTCACGCTGTTTATACAGACTGACCACGGCTCATCGCTGAGCCTGAATGTCAGACCACAGGCCGGTAACGGCAAGACCCTGCGCTTTACCCCCATGTCACCACCATTGCGTAAGAACGACGACGCGAAGGCATGGGAAGAAGGGCAGACCTATGAAAAAACACTGGTTGCCCTGTCCCGCGCCGTGGTGAACGGTCAGGTGCCTGACGACTATGTGGAGTATCCCGTCAGCCGCATGACGGCGTACACGCCAGCCACATCCGTCCGTCTGACACCCGAGCGCCAGTTTGTGGGCAACCACCTGCGGGTTGTCCGTTTCCGCATGAACAATCCCGGCAGTATTACCCAGAGCCTGCGTGAGCGTGACTTCTGGCGTAAAGGGGTCCGGGCCGTCATGCTCTCGCAAAACCAGCTTTATGCCGGTGGTGAAGGGTATGCCTGGATTGTGTTTTCAGATGATGGAGTACCGCGCTCATGAGTCTGAACGAAAACCTGAAAACCCGCCGCACCCAGCTTGCTGTTCTGTCATCCGTTATCGTTATCGGGGCCGCTACCGCCGGCGGCGTCGTATGGTACGGCAGCCACCAGGAACAGCAGAGAAATCCCGCGACAGCCGCCGCACCAAATATGACCGGGGTCGTGACCGCCACCTTTAACGAACAGGTTAACGACGCGGCACTGGCCCAGCAGCAGGCTAAAACATCCTCGCTTGAGCAGCAGCTCGCCACGCTCGCTCAGCAAGTGACGCAGAACAAACTGACCACCGAACAGAAGCTGACCGAAAAGGATGCTGAAATACAGCGCCTGAATGACCAGCTCACTAAAGCCCCCGGCAGCAGCCAGACCCCCGGACAGCAGACACCACCTGCTGGCCAGAACGGAACACCACTCCCGGGTCCCGTTGCTGCCGGTCAGGCCCGTCCGCCTGAATACACCATTACCCCCACCAGTGGGACGGGGGCCGTCAACATGGGGCAGGGCGCGGGTTTCTATCCGGGCGGCTCAGGGCAGCGCATAACAGGCGGGCTGGCCACCACAAAGTTCACGTATGACAGCCTGAAAAAAAAGCCGACAAAGCTTCCGTGGATTCCGTCCGGTTCATTCTCTGACGCCATCATGATTGAAGGGGCCGACGCCAACGCCAGCGTCACCGGTCAGCAGAATACTCAGCCCGTGACTATCCGTCTGCTGGGTAACATCCAGATGCCCAATAACAAAGAATACAGCGCCGATGGCTGCTTTGTTGTGGGCGAAATCTGGGGTGATATTTCCAGCGAACGCGGGGTGGTCCGCACCAAATCCATAAGCTGTGTACTCAAGAACGGGAAGCATGTGGATATGGAGTTTGATGGCCACGTCAGTTACCAGGGTAAAGGCGGTGTACGTGGCAAGCCGGTGATGCGTAACGGCATGATTGTCGGTTACGCCGGGGCAGCCGGTCTTCTGTCCGGGTTTGGCGAAGGGATAAAGTCTGCCGCCACACCTTCAGTCGGACTCGGGGCCACGGCGGATGTGGGGGCCAGCGATGTGTTTAAACAAGGACTGGGCGGCGGGGCCAGTAAAGCGGCCGACACGCTGAGCCAGTACTGGATTAAGCGCGCCGAACAATATCACCCGGTGATTGATATCGGTGCGGGTAACCAGGTCACGGTGGTGTTCCAGAAGGGCTTCCGCCTGGAAACCCTGGAGGACGCTGAAGAGGAGAAGGCGAAGGAAGCGCTGCAGCAGGCCGGTAATGCCGCACAGGGCGCCGTCGCAGCACAACCGGCCACTCAGACCACTCAGGCCACAACAACCCGCACCGCCTCAGTCGGTAACATTAATCCGGATGACGTCCTTCGTCAGGCCAGCCAGCTGCGCCTCGGTGACACCATTAACTGATGTCACCGCTCCCGTACTGAACCCGCTTTGAACGTTTTACCCCTCTGAAATACCAAACGGAGTTATCCCATGAAAAAAATGATGGGCGCTGCACTGCTGTGCAGCGCGCTGACTGGCTGCGCCGGTCTGAATTCTGATTTCGACTGCAACAAGAGTGCGACCGACCAGTGCCTGACCACCAGTGAGGCCAATAAACTGGCCGCGCAGGGCAAAAGCCTGGATGACCTGACGGCGGCAAAAGCGACAAAAAAGCCTGCGGGTGAAACCCTGCCGGCACTGCGTAACACAGCGCCGACCGTCAGTCCGTTGCGCCCTGTCTCCGTCGCAGCAACCGGAACCTCCCTCGCTAAGCCGATTGCACCGCGACCACTGGCGACCGCCCCGGCTGACAGCACTGGTGCGGTCGTCACCCCACGGGTGACAACGGGGCCGGACACGCCATCCACGCCCGTCAATACGGCAGGGCGTGTTCCGGTCCAGCGTATTCCTGACGCAACACAGCGTCTGTGGATTGCGCCCTGGGTGGATACAGATGACAACTTTCATCAGCCTGCCGTGGTCGAGTTCGTGAAGAATAAATCCCACTGGGATGAAAGCTATCGTGTTATCGGGGAGGGGGGAGAATGAGCATACTCGACAGTCTGATGGGGCTGGTTAACAGCCGCAAGCAGGAGGATGGGGCCTCGACAGCCCGCGCTAATCTTGAGCAGACATGGGGATATCCGTCTCTGGTCTCAGCCCTTCCGTATCGCTATTACGACGAAACCAGTGAGCTTTTTATTAATGCCGGGTCTGCCGGATTCATTCTCGAAGCGGCTCCGCTTCCGGGGGCGAACGAGCAGGTTATTGCGGCGCTCGATGACATGTTACGTAAAAAACTGCCGCGCAAAACACCGGTAAGCGTCATTCTCGTCGCCAGTAAATGTGTGGGTGAGAGAATTTCACGCGGCGTCAGTACCGACATGTGGAAGGGCGGGATGGCCACCCATCTGAATAAAATCACCCGGGCTTTCTGGCAGCGTTCGGCACTGAAGGGGCTGGCGAACGAGCGTGAATATCCGCTGTATCTGCGTAACTACCGAATCTTCATCGTTTTCGGTAAACCCGCGAAGCGCTTCACTCAGCAGGTGATGGACGAACTTGTGCAGATACGTAACACCATCCGTGTCTCGCTCAATGCCGCGCGTATTGAGTCAATCAATACGGATGTGAACGCTTTTCTCTCCATCATGCGCGAGATGATGAACTACCGCCATGATCAGGTCATGACTTCCAGTGGCGATTACAACGAGGATGAAAAACTCAACCGCCAGGTGGTGGACTCGGCCATCGATGTCCGGGTGCGTCCGTCGCATATTCGCGTCGAACTGCCTGAAAGCATCGATTCGGCTGGTACGCGTCTGCCGGCATCCGCCTGTCGTATCGTAAATATGCAGCTCAGTAAAAGCCCGAAACGTTTTGCGCTCTGGCAGGGGGCTGACAACCTGCAGAACCTGCGCTTCCCTGACCTCGGCATTCCGTGTCCATTTATGATCACCTGGACCACGGAACTGGAAGAACAAACGGCCACCCAGAACGAAGCGCTTCGTAAGGACATGGACCTCTCGAAGAAAGCGAACTCGGCCTATGGCCAGCTGTTTCCGGGGACGAAGCGGCAGGCGGAGGAATGGCGTCGCAACCGTGAGCAGCTGTCCAACAACGAAATCGCCTTCTGCAGAATGTCCCTTAATCTCACCCTGTTCACCCCGGACAACAACACCGATGCACAGTCCTGCGAGCTTGCCGCTGTGAACGTGTTCCGTAAGAACGATCTGGAGATGGTGACGGTGCAGTACCAGCAGATGCGTAACTGGCTGGGCTGCTTCCCGTTTGTGATGCAGGAAGGGATGTGGGAAGACATGAAGATGACCGGGGCCACGCTGCGGTGCAAATCGTGGAATGCGGTGAACCTGATGCCGGTCGTGGCCGAACGCCAGTTATCACACGTAGGAATGCCGTTGCCAACCTACCGCAACCAGGTTGCTTTCTTTGACATGTTCGGAGAGGAGAACGGCAGCACCAACTTCAATATCGCGGTCACGGGTACCTCCGGTGCAGGCAAATCCTTTCTGACACAGGGCATTTTGCGCGACGTGCTGAACGCTGGCGGCTTTGCCTGGGTTATTGATATGGGTGACAGCTACAAGAACTACTGCCATCAGGCCGGCGGGGTGTACCTGGACGGCGCGAAGCTGCGCTTTAACCCGTTTGCCAACATCAAAGATATCAATCACTCCGCTGAAGGGATTGTACGTCTGCTGACGGTGCTGGCCAGCCCCGGCGAGGCACTTGATGGCGTCTGTGAGGCTATTTTGCAGAAAGCGGTCATGGATGCGTGGGGGAAAAAGCAGCGCAAGGCGCGTATCGATGACGTTCACAACTACCTGACCAGTCCGGAAGTGAACGAAGCGTTTGCCGACAAGCCCACCATCATTGCCCGCCTGGCAGAGCTCGCCATGTTGCTCGAAACCTACTGTACCTGGGGGCCGGACGGCGAATACTTCAATGCTGACAATCCTACGCTGGATGGCGAAACTCGCTTTGCCGTGCTGGAACTGCTGAGTCTTGAGGACAAACCGAAGCTGCTGTCTTCCATCCTGTTCTCGCTCATTCTGGCCATTCAGGAAAAGATGTACCACAGCCCGCGTGACCTGAAAAAAGTCTGCATCATCGATGAGGCATGGCGACTGCTCGGCGGTTCCAATCCGCACGCCGCGCGCTTCATCGAAACCGGCTACCGTACCGTGCGTCGCCACCGGGGCTCGTTTATCACCATCACCCAGGGTATCAAGGACTTCAGCGCCAGTAAGGAAGCGGAAGCCGCCTGGAACAACAGCTCCACCAAAATCACCCTGCTGCAGGATGCGAAAGCGTTTAAACAATACCTGTCTGATAACCCTGACCAGTTCTCTGACATGGAAAAAGAAGTTATCCGGGGCTTCCAGCCCGCGCTGCAGACCGGCTACAGCTCATTGCTTATCAGTGCCGGGGAATTCAGCTCCTTCCACCGTCTGTTTGTCGACCCTGTCACTCGCGCCATGTTCAGCTCGCGCGGTGAGGACTTCGCCTTTATGCAGAACGCACAGGGGGCGGGAGCCACAGCCGAAGAAGCCGCTTACCTGCTGGCCGAGAAGAAATACGGCCCGGAACTCCTTGAACTTGAAGAATGGGTGAAAGCCGCATGAGTGAAAACAATGAAAAGCCGACTGACGGGGATACCGTCCGGGGGGGAGTGGCGATGGGTAAGTGGCTGACGGCCCGGCGCATGAAAATAGCCGCCTGCATGCTGGTCTCTCAGCTGGTCATGACCGGGATTGCCTGGGGGCTGCTGAAGTCGACCACTCCGGAAATGGTGGTGTTTGATATGAAAGGAACGGTTGATCTCTTTATACAGCAATCTGCGCAGTTGCAGCTTGATGAGGCGAAGGCAAAGGCGCTGACGACACGGTTTAACGTGGCGCTCAACGACAGTCTGAGTGACTGGCAGGCTTCTCACAACGCCATCGTGCTGGTTAAGCCTGCCGTCATGAGCCCACTGAAGGACATTACGGTAGATATTCGCAGCGACATTGCCAGACGTATTCAGGAGGGCCAGTGAGAAAACGACTGCCACTGACTGCCCTGCTGCTGGTGTTGTCTGCCAGTAGCGGGGCGAAAGACCTGGGAACCTGGGGAAATGTGTTTGAGCCTGCTGAGCAGGACATGCTGGATTTCATCCAGCATCGGCTGAAGGGGATGGAGCAGTCCGGAGAACTTGACCGGCTACGTGAGGAAACCACGGACCGAGTGAAGAAACATGCTGTTCGCCCGGCACCGGTGGAGGGGCTGAGCAAAGCGGTGCAATACCGCACTTTTGTTTTTGATCCGACGTTCACAGTGAAGGAAAGCATTACCGATATGCAGGGCAACATCATCGCCCGTAAGGGCGATAAGGTGAACCCACTGGATAAAGTCCCGTTCAGTCAGGTGCTCTACTTTATCGACGGTGATGACAAGGCACAGCTGGACTGGACCCGTCAGCAAATCGCGGGCCAGACAAACATTAAGGTGATCCTGGTGAACGGCAATATCAAAGAAACCAGTGATGCGCTGGATGAACGTATTTTCTTCGACCAGTCCGGTGTCCTGACCCGCAAGTTTGGATTTGAACATACCCCCGCCCGTATTTCCCGTGATGGCCACGTGCTGAAAGTGGAAGAAATTCCGGTAACAGGAGCAAAAAAATGACCGCAACCACATTAGGTGATCTGTTTCCCGACTTGCGCAATGCCACCCGTGGTCAGGAAAAAAAGGGCAAATCTAGTAACCACATAACCCGTCAGGGGACAGCGGAGAGGCTCAAAGCCCTGTATCCGGAAATTGAGTCATGGCATCCGGTCTTTGCCACCCAGGCATGGTTCAGGTGGCTTTCAGAAAACAACATGGAACTGGTTGAGCCAGACGGGCGTGACGAACGTTTCCCGGAATATCTTGTGGGTCTCATCAAGGAAAGAATGGTGGAGATGGGTTCATGGCGATAACCCGGATTATGGCCTCTCCCCCTGTTCCCCGTGACGCCCCGACATACGGACATCTGTCGGACACACTCAGCGTGTCAGATGTGATGCCCCTCGGGATGCTCATTCTGATCGGCGTCATCTGGCTGAGTTTGTGCGTGTGGCTGTGCATTCAGTTATTTCATGCGTCACAGCAGCTCAAAGCTGTATCCCCGGTGGGTGGGCAGGGAACGGCTGTTTCCTTCCCGCCTCCGTTTGGTAGCGCTGCCCATGCGAATGGGATTTACCAGTTTGCCAACGGTTCGCTCTACCAGTGTTTACTGGCCGAGCTGGAAAAGGCGCTGCTCATTGAAGGTTACGTGTTTACCACGGATAAAGCGTTGCACGCGCCACTGACGAAACACAGTCAGCAGCAGGTGGCCTTTATGGTGTTTATGGCCCGGGAGCGCCACATGGTGCCGGTACAACCGGAGATAGTGGTGGCAGAAAAGGCCAGACTCGCTGCCAGAGACGGGTATTCAGAACAGTTACTTGCTCTGCTGACGGAAGGGAATGAGAGTCTGGGCTGGTATATCACACGACGTGACAATATTGCTGATACCGGCGTGTAAGGGGCGTCTGTTATGACCATAACATCGGACACGCTTTTGTCTTCCTCCTCCCTGTTCAATCACACTGATCCAACCGCCACGCCATTCAGGATGTTCGGTGCTCACTGCGTTGCGCGCCGCCTCAGCCTGAATGGCGCACCGGTTTTCTTTTAACCCCGACAAGGTAACACCATGAAAAAAGACCCTGACTGTGAAAAGGGCCGGAATGTCACCATCTCATCTGTTCGTCATGATGAGGTCTCAGCCAGGCAACTGGAAGAGATCCTCCGTGACAACCCGCTGTACAAGCCCTCCGCTGTACTGCGCGGTGCCATTCTTGCCCTGTATGAAATGAGCGCAAAACAACGCCTGGACGTCATTATTAAAGCCGCCAGTCACGCCAGAGATGACTGACTTTTCCTCTTAGCCCTCCCGCCGGAACGGTGGCTGCGGCTTGCCCGGAGATATCCCATGACTCACCCTGACAATATCAGACCGGTGACGGTGACCCGTGACCGTTTCTGGTGCCCCCCGACAGCTTTACAGATTTCAGCCTGGGATGCCGAACCTCAATGGCTGCGGGAGGCAACATGACGTTCAGAGCCTGCCTGACCGGGATAATCCTTGCGACAGTATGCTGGGCTGCCTCGCTGTCTTCTGCCTCCGCTGCCACCAGTAATGCCGGTGATGGTCGCTGGGTGAACCCCATTTCGGATGTCTGCTGGAAATGTCTGTTTCCGATGTCGCTGGGCAGCATTCAGCTGGCCACCGGCCCTCAGCCAGACACCTCGAATCCGGCCTCACCCATCCAGATCTGCCCGATGGGGATTTTGTACCGTGTTGGCCTGGCGATTGGATTCTGGGAGCCCGTGGCTATGGTGGACGTCACCCGGGAGCCGGGTGTGATGGTCAATATGGGGGGATTTAAAATCGACCTGGGGCGCACCGGGACGGGAACAGCGGGGCAAAGTGACCGACCGGCCGCCGGGGCGTTCTACCATGTGCACTGGTATAAATATCCGCTGGTTTACTGGCTTAACATCATCACGACCGCCGGATGTATGCAGACCGGTGACATGGACATCGCCTACCTTTCCGAAGTCGACCCGACATGGAATGACAGTACGCTGGCCATGATCCTCAATCCGGAAGCCGCGCTGTTTAATAACCTTATCGCACAGGGCGCGTGTGCGGCTGACGCGGTGTCCAGCTCGGCAGGTTTGCCCCTTGCGCCTTTATTCTGGTGCGCCGGCAGTCAGGGGAGCATGTATCCGTTTACCGGTTTCACCAGTGGTGAATTTTCCCCTCTTGAGTCCTCGCTTCTCGTCACCGAAAGGATGGCGTTCAAAATGCACAGAGAGGGGCTGGTCTGGAATTCGGTGGGGGCGGATGTGGCGGTCTGCCATGAGTACCCGTCACCGATTATTCCCAAAGAACGATGGCGATATCAGATGGTGAACATGTATCCCGCCACCAACAGCTGTTATCCGTTTGGTGCCAGCACCCAGATTTGGGGCAGCACGCATAACTCCCCCCAGTCAAAGAAAAACTTTGGTTATCTCCTGTGGCGTAAACGTAACTGCGCCTATACCTGAGGTCTTAATATGAAAACTGCCTTATGTCAGCTTCTGCTCATGAGCGGGTTGCTTTCCTGCGCACCTGTCGTCCTGGCAAGCGAGCAAACACCGGTTTCGTCACAGGATATGACCTGGTTGAAACAACAGCAGAGTTCGCTGCAGACGTTTCAGGATGCCATGCGCAACCAGTCGTTTCAGCTGCCGACCGACCAGCAGGATCTGATCGACAAGTTACAGCAGGATATCGGTCATCAGCAGGCGCAGCAGGAGGCTGCTGAGAAGAAGTCATTCCCTGCGCTGTATTTTGTCAGTCTGGGTATTCCCCGGGAAGGCTTACTGCCTATGCTGCAGGATGCCCACCGCTATGGTATCCCGGCAACGCTCAGAGGGCTGGTGAATAACGATATGCGCCAGACGGCGTCGCTCATGTTTGAATTATCGAAAGAAGATAAAAACATCGGCGTTCAGATTGATCCCACGCTTTACCGCGACTACGGCATTACCACGGTGCCCGCACTTGTCGTCACCTGCCCGGGCCATTTTGACATTGTCCGGGGCAGTCTGCCGCTAAAAGCGGCACTGGAAAAAGTGGTTGAGCGCGGCGAGTGTGCCGCCACGGCCCGCCAGCTACTGGGAGGGCAGCCATGAAAAAGGTACTGTTTATCGCCCTTTGTATGCTGGCCGGGGGGGCGTTTGCGGATGCGACCAACGATGCCTTTAAGGACGGGGCGAGCTTCGGGAAAGGCAATGCCTCGCAGGGCACCGGGAGCCTGAAAAATCCCGGTACCGTCACCAGTGCTATTCCGGGCTACACGGCGAACCCCTCAGAAAGTGGCTATTACGGTGGGGTGCAGGGTGGCGACGGGGGGATTGGGGGGAAAGGGCAGGCAGCCATCGGCAGTAATGATGCGGGTCAGGCCATCATCGATGCAGGCAATAAAAACCCGCCGGTGGTGATTGATCCGAACGCTTCCTTTATTACTGTCGGCAAAGATGCGGAAGCGACGGCCGGTTCGGTTGTGGATGGCTCGAACCCACAGTGCACAACCACGACGGTGTCCAAGTCGACCTTTGAAAACTTCACCTGCTCGCGGGATTTGGGGGTCACACAGACCTGCCAGCGCAACGCCACACCGGATGGTATCTATACCGAAAGCTCAACAATTAAGACGCTGACAATTAATTCACGCAGCCTGAACTTTGCCCCTTATACGTCAAACTCGACCTCTGCCGATTTTATTGTCCCGGCAGGGTATGGCGGCGAGGTTATTTCGGGTTCGGTAGATAATTACAATAAGTACTGGGCAACAAGCGCCGTCAGTTTATATGCCTTTAACACCACGATTTCCCAGGACCGTGGCGTCCATAGCTTTACCCCTTCGTACACGATGACCGACGGTCAGACGGTAAAATTTATCATCGGCTATATGGATGTGCCGAAGACCAACGCGACCAACTATAACAACGGGACATTCAGTTTCACGATGACCCTGACCATTCGTGTCACGGTGAAAAATTTCAGCCCACAGGTTAGCTGGGCAACAAGCTGCGAGACGGAAACTCCCGCCGGAAAACAAATCAGCTCAACCTGCACTGCCGGTGGCGGATACCGACAGGTGGTCAAGGATGGCAATACGTACAACGTCTACAGCGACTGCTGGCAGTATACCGACACCTATGTTCTGAGTGATGAAACGCAGGGAACCTGTAGCGCCCTGATGAATAATCCGTCCTGTACGCAGTCAGGCTCAACCTGTACAGAGACCCTGAACGGCAAGTGTGCCCATGCCGAGTTAACCTACCAGTGCCAGACCGTGCATAAGTCCGAAGGGTTGCTTTGCGGAGGGGATTATCTTTGTAAGTCAGGGGATTGTGACGAGACAACGGGTGCCGGAGATAACGGGTTTGACCTGGCCGTGTCTAAACTGGCCGGGCTGGCGTCAGCCGGTGATGACGTTAAGAAAAGTCAGGATGATATCAATGTGAAAGCCTTCAGCGGCAACGCAATGAGCTGTCGTAAAGCCTTCGCCGGTTTTTCTAACTGCTGTAAAGATTCAGGTTGGGGTCAGGATGTCGGGCTTTCCTCCTGCAACAGCGATGAAATGGCCCTCGGTAAAGCGAAAGCGAAAAAAGTCATCGTCAGCGTGGGAGAGCGATGTGACCACAAAGTCCTGGGGGCATGCATTCAGAAGAGTAAGGTCTACTGTGTCTTTGGTGGCAAGCTGGCCCGTATCATTCAGGAACAGGGTCGCCGTGATCAGTTGGGTATTAACTTTGGCAGCGGGGATTCCCCGAACTGCTCAGGTATCACCATTCCCCAGCTCCAGAAGATTAATTTTGACCTGATTAACTTCGCTGATTTCTATGAAGACCTGATGAATAACCAGAAAATCCCTGATACGGACGCGATGGTCAAACAGGTCAAAGACAGGATCGCCGCGCAGGTGAATCAGCAGGGAGGCGCAAAATGAAAAGACTGCTGTGCGGCCTGCTGATGGCCGTGACCAGTCTGCAGGTCATTGCGGAGGAGATAGTGACGCCTGCTGACCCGTTTACTGGCTGGTCCTGGTATAACGAACCGAAAACACCCCCGGACAAAACCAAAAAGCCCCAGCCCTCTGCGCCGCCGCAGACCATCCCGGATCTGAGTAAAATGTCCGCGATTGAGCAGGCAAAGGTACTGAAGGGCTACACGATGGAGGCGCTTAACCGCGCCATCCTTTACCCCACCCGGGAAAATACGGCCACGTTCCTGCGCTGGCAGAAGTTCTGGACCGACAGGGGATCGATGTTCAGTCAGTCCTTTGCTGCCGCGCAGCTCAGTCACCCCGATCTCGACTACAACCTGGAATACCCGCACTACAACAGCATGGCCCCGTTTGTGCAGACCCGTGACCAGCAGACACAGCAAAATGCGGTAGAGCAACTGGCGCAGCAGTACGGCCTTTTCTACTTCTACCGTGGCAGTGACCCGATTGATGTACAGATGGCCGGTGTGGTGGCGGATTTTGCAAAAACCAACGGCATATCGCTGATCCCGGTATCGGTCGACGGACAGGTCGCGGCAACCCTGCCTCAGAGCCGACCGGACACCGGTCAGTCCCGCGCGATGAACATCTCACATTTCCCGGCGCTGTTTCTGGTTGACCCGAAAAGCAAAAACTACCGCCCACTGTCGTATGGCTTTATGACCCAGGACGATTTGTCGAAGCGTTTTCTGAATGTGGCCACCGGCTTCAGACCTCAGTCGTAAGGAATTTTATGAAAAATGATGTGTTAACCCTCCTCCGGGATGCAGGGCGTCTGGCGTTTTATTCCTTTATCGCCGGTCCTGCCTTATTGCTGTATGCCCTGGCGATGTTGATCGTACTGAACGGCTCACCTTCACAGCAATTTCTGAATACGGCGCGTCTCCTTACGGACGGCGCCCCGGACGGCAAGGTGATGCAGTGTGTCTTAGTAGAACCCTCCCGCAAGGTGGTGAGTCCCATTCAACGTGATACTGACATGCCGGTGGTACCGGATATGCCACCTCATTTTTCTCTGTGTCATATGACGCCGGTCGACAGCCAGTTCTGGACCCGGCCAGCTGATTCCATACTGGTTGCCTTATGGCTGACTGCCGCGCTGTGTGGGGCAGGCGTCTGCTTTATGAAACTGAGCCGGTCGCGTAAGACTGACTTTTCTCCCGATATAAGAAGTGTATTGCATAAAAAGGACTGACCTGATGAACGTGATGCTGCTGGCGGGTTTGATTTTCTGGGGCACGATGTCGCTTGTGCTTAGCGAGCTGAAGACGGTGTCCGTCACCATGACGCAAACTGGCCTGGTCTGGCTGAGCTATGGCCTGTGGGCGATAGCGGGGGCACTGGTTGCCCATACTGTCATTCGTGTATTAAGAGAAAGACGCACAAAACAAAACGAGGGGGCTCGCCATGAAATGTAAAACTCACCTTGTCGCGCTGCTGCTGGTACTGCCCACGCTGGCTCATGCCGGGATTCGGGAGGAAATCATGGCCCTTGAGGCAGGGAAGGCGGGGGCGTTAGCACCGGTTGTCACCCCCGCCGTATCCAACCCGGTGAAGCCCCCGAGTCTGATGCAACTGCCGGATGGGCGACGTGCTGATATGAAGGATTATGCGGTCGTGCTCTTTATGCAGGCCCATTGTCAGTACAGCGCAAAGTTCGATCCGCTGCTGAAGAGCTGGGCTGACCAGCATAATATCCGGGTGTATCCCTACACCCTGGACGGTGGAGGGGATGGCTCGTATCCCAATCCGCTTATCCCACGCAAACTTGATCCGGCGGCCCCGATTGCCGATGAAATTGTCACCTTCTTTGGTAACGGCTTGCCCATCGCCACACCCACGGCATTTGTGGTGAACGTCAACACCCTGAAAGCCTACCCGCTGACTCAGGGTGTGATGGATATTCCGGTACTCGAAAGCCGCTGGGCCAGCCTGATTCAGGCGGATATCGATAACGTCGACCCGAAAACACTGCCGCCGATGCCAGCCAGTGCGCAGGTCACTCCTCAGTAATACAACCGGACGACAAAATGACTACTTACACGTATGCGTTACCGCGTACCGAAAGCGTGTGGCTGTTATTCAGTGCCACGTCGCTGCACAACATGCAGAAAAGGGAGGTGCGGCATGATTAAGTCTCTGATAACGGCGGCTGGAATTTTTCTGACGGGCCTTGCTGTACAGCCCGCACAGGCTGATGTGAACGGTGATCTGAACGGTTTTTTCGGCAGCCTCGGCTACAGTGGGAACGTCTCACAGGCACAGGCCTGGCAAGGGCAGGCGGCAGGGTACTTCTCGGGTGGCTCGGTGTATCTGCGTAACCCGGTGAAAAACGTTCAGCTTATCTCGATGCAGCTGCCGTCCCTGAATGCCGGCTGCGGCGGTATTGATGCCTATCTGGGGGCGTTCTCCATGATAAGTGGCGCGGAAATCCAGCGCTTCGTTAAACAAATCATGAGCAATGCGGCCGGTTATGCCTTTGACCTGGCGTTGCAGACGATGGTGCCGGAGCTGAAGCAGGCAAAAGACTTTCTACAGAAGCTGGCAAGCGACGTGAACTCCGCCAACATGAGTTCATGTCAGGCTGCGCAGGGCATCATCGGCGGTCTGTGGCCGGTCACTCAGGTTTCACAACAGAAAATCTGTCAGGACATCGCGGGTGAAACCAATATGTTTTCGGACTGGGCGGCGTCCCGTCAGGGATGTACGGTCGGCGGGCAGAGCGACAATGTGACTGGCCGGGCAACCGACAAACAGAAAGACCAGGTGCTGAAGAACAAAAACCTTATCTGGGACACGCTGAGCAAGAACGGACTGCTGGCCAATGACCGGGCGCTGAAGGAACTGGTGATGAGCACGGTCGGCTCCATCATTTTCAACAGCGCAGGCAACGTGACGATCCTGACCCCTCTTGTCGACAACCGTGACCTGATAAAAGTGCTGATGCGGGGCGGTACGGCGAAGGTGTATGGCTGTGATGAAGCCACGCTGTGTCTGGCACCGACCGTGAAGGACCTGACCATCACAGAAGCGAACGGGCTGGTGACGCTGGTAAAAAACCTGATGCTCTCGATGCAGAACAAGCTGGTTGATGACCAGGCGCTGACCGATCAGGAAAAAGGTTTTATTAACACGACGTCGGTACCGGTCCTGAAGTATCTGACCAACGCACAAAGCATGGGGATGAGTGCAACCTACCTGCTGCAGGTCTCTGACTTCATCGCGCAGGACCTGATGATCCAGTACCTGCAGGAGCTGGTCAAACAGGCGAGCCTGTCACTGGCTGGCAAAAATTTCCCGGAAGAGGCGGCTGCCAGACTGCGCGACAACATTATTCATGCACAGGGGCTGCTGGCTGACATGAAGCTGCAGTCGGCGGCAGACCAGAACGCACTCGACGGGATTGACCGCAACATGCAGTACCTGCAACAGCAGGTATCCACCATCGTTTCAGGCTCTTACCAGAGCAACTACCACTGGGGTGATCGCTGATGCTTGAGATCTACACAATATATGGCGGGGGGATGTGGAAAACGGCGCTGGACGCCGTGGTCACCCTCATTGGCTCCAACACCTTCAGTACGCTGATGCGCATGGCCGGTACTTTTGCGGTGCTCGCGGTCGTCGTGACGTTCATTAAACAACGTAACCCGATGGTGTTTGTGCAGTGGCTGGCCATCTTTATGCTGGTCACCACTATTCTGGTGGTCCCGAAACGTTCCGTACAGGTTATTGATATCTCTGATCCTGCAGCGGTCTGGAAAACAGACAATGTGCCGGTCGGCCTTGCGGCCATCGCGTCGCTGACGACCAGCATCGGTTTTAAGTTAACGACGCTGTATGACTCGCTGATGGCGCGTCCTGACTCGGTGACCTACAGCAAAACCGGCATGTTGTTCGGCTCCCAGATTGTGGCGGAAACCAGCGACTTCACCACACAGAACCCGGAGCTGGCGCAGATGCTGCCGGATTATGTGGAAAACTGTGTCATTGGCGACATTCTGCTCAACGGCAAGTACACCGTTAACCAGCTGCTCAATTCCAGTGACCCACTGACGCTTATTACCAGTAATCCGAGTCCATTGCGGGGCATTTTCAGAATGACCTCCACGACGCGCCAGTTTCTGACCTGCCAGCAGGCGGCGGGGGAAATCAGAACGCTGGCGACAACAGAGGCCAGCCCGGGCAGTGCCACCTTTACCTGGCTGACGCGTAAGGTGTTTGGCAACAAGCTGAACGGGGCCAGTCTGCTGTCGACTGCGATGGGGGAGAGCTATGGCTACTTTTATGCCGGTGGCATGACGGCGGCGCAGATCATGAAGAACAACATCACCAACAGTGCTGTGCGTCAGGGCATTAAAGGTTTTGCTGCGCGTTCTTCTGACACCGCCAACCTGCTGAATCTTGCCACGGAAAACGCGGCCACCAAACAGCGTCTGAGCTGGGCGGCGGGTAATGAACTGGCCACCCGAACGTTGCCGTTTGCGCAGTCGCTGCTGATGCTCATTCTGGTGTGTCTGTTCCCGTTGATGATTGCACTGGCGGCTTCGAACCACAGTATGTTCGGGCTCAATACCCTGAAGATTTACATCGGCGGATTCATCTATTTCCAGATGTGGCCAATTATGTTCGCCATTCTGAACTACGCCTCTAACTTCTGGCTACAGTCGCAAACGGGGGGGACTCCCCTGGTGCTGGCCAACAAAAATATTGTGGCATTACAGCATTCTGATGTGGCAAATCTTGCAGGATATCTGGCGCTGTCTATCCCGGTCCTGTCGTTCTATCTGACTAAAGGCGCGTCGGCCATCGGCTCACAGGTGGCAGGCAGTGTACTCAGCTCGGCGGCGTTTACCTCGGCCGGTGTCTCTGCCACGACCGCGGATGGCAACTGGTCATTTAATAACATGTCGATGGACAACCTCAGTCAGAACAAGATGGACTCCAACCTGGTGCAGCGTCAGGGCCAGCAGACGTGGCAGGCTGATAACGGCTCGACCCAGACCATGACAGCGGGCGGCCACACGGTTATCGACGGTTCCGGTGCGATGTCGAATCTTCCGGTCAATATGAAACTCAGCCAGCTGGCCAGTAGCGGGTTCCAGGAGTCCGCACGGCAGTCGCAGGTGCAGGCACAGACAGCACTGGACGGTTACAACCACAGCGTGACCAGCGGCTGGTCACAGCTCTCGCAGTTGTCCAACCAGAGTGGTACCAGTAGTTCACTGAGTAGTGGCAGTGAAAACAGCCAGGCAACAAATGCGACGCGCGGGGCAAGCATGATGATGTCGGCGGCAGAGAGTTATGCCAAAGCCAATAACATCTCTACGCAGGAAGCCTATAACTCACTTATGGATATCAGCAACCAAGGGTCCATGACTGCAGGTGTCAAAGCCACCGCAGGTGGAGGACTTAATCTCGGGATTGTTAAAGCAGGAGTCGAAGGGAGTGCTGGAGCAGAGCTTCGTCACAGTACAGGCAGCTCGCGTGGCGTTCAGAATTCTGATTCACACAGCCAGGATATGCGTCATGACAAGAACAGTCAGGCGGTTAACGACTTCCGACAGGGTATGGATATGGTCACCAGCAGCCGTGTAACGGAGGGTGCAAATCATACCGAGAACGCGGGTACCAGCAATGTGCAGCAGTTCGCGGCAACGCTTAACGATGCGCAAAGTCAGTACCATCAGTACACAACCAGTGCGACTAACAGTAACGAGTTCAGCCGGATGGCAACGCTGGCACAGAACGAAAGTGCAAGCCTCGATACCAACTACACCCAGGAGTTTGTGGACTGGGCGGGTAACAAATACGGTGACAAAGCGCAGACGATGCTGACCAGCGCACCAAGTGCCCGCGAAGCAGCGATGGAGTTTGTGAATGAGCGACTTAAACCTGAAATAACCGGAGATTACCAGCAGGGACGCGCAGACCTCGTCAGCGGCAATGAGCATGCTGCGTTCAGTGGTGCGCATGTCGTACAGCCGGTTCAGGGCGATAACTCCACGGCTGTATCGCAAGGTGGCACGGTGAATCAGCAAGGGCAGGTCTCCGGAGGGACATACAATGGAGCTGCAGTGCAGACGGTGTCAGGTGAGACTGTGGCGAGCGGAAACGGTCACTATGCAGGTGGTGAGTCAATACAGGGTAATAATGCAGAGGTCCGGTCTTCGCGCCCTGATTATCCGACTTCAGTCACAACAACCGTAGCGCCTGGGGGGCATTCCGAATCGGCAGCACAGCAACGTGTCGGTACTCATTCGAGTGATACCACACGCGCCGCTCACGAAGAACGTCATGCCGTCGGTGGGGGCAATACGGAGTCTACGATCAGGAATATAACCAGCGAACCGGGCCGGGTTGTGCAGGGTGAGCGTGTTCCCGAAAGTGAAATGGAGAGTAACTTTAAGCAAAACCAGGCGAAAATTCATGAGCAATCTGGTCAGGGTTTTGGACCACAAAATGAGATACAACGCCGGGTTGCGGAACAAAGATCTGAAAACGAGAGGAATATCAATGAATCTGCTGGGGAAATTGATAAAAACCGATCCACTGTTCAGGCATCCAGTGATATTCTTAAAGGAGAAGATGCGAATGCACAAGGTAAATTCCAGCTTGGAAGAGCAGAAGCGGAACTTGAACAATCAAGCAAATTAAACCCGTTTAATGACCTTAAGCCAGATGAGTTGGAAAATAGGATTAAAGAGTTAAGGACGAGAACAGGAACAGGGGGGTGATGACAAATGAACACTAAGACAAAAAATTACTTTTGTTGGCTACCAACATGTATCTATATATTGTATATCGCTTATATGCAGTATGTTATTAACGGTGACTTTTGGTTGAAAGGAGCCCTACTTTCCTTTTTTGCTACGCTCCTATATGTAGCTTGCTTAATCCAATTAAAAAAATGTAGGGAGAAAATAAGCAAAATTATTGTGCTGATCTCCAGTGTTACTCTTTCCTGCTCCCTTATTTTCCTTGCATTGTATGTTGGGAAAGATGCTGAGACAGCTCTTATATCTGGGGCTGCTGTTCATACGATTGTTGCATTTATCTTTGCAACTACTGTGGCAGGTAAAAACTCAGTTGTATTACAAGATAAAGATACAGGTGCTTACTATCGAATCAAGGGTGGAAAGGCAAACCGGTTATCAGATAGTGAAGTGCAGAAATTTTGTTCAGCCTCAAAGAATAGTAATACCCCTATTGGGGAATTTTATTCAAGCTCGATAAAAGGATTTGATAGTAACTCTCCTGTCATACCTATGACCTATGGCTCCAATATCCCTGATTACAATTCCACAATTATCGTCAATCCTTCCACTGGCATGCCGATGGTTGGGGGGATTTCAGGCCTGGATATTCATGGAAATAGCTTTGGTACAAACTTCAACGAACCCTCCAGCACATATGATCCTAACCGTGGTTATTGAAGGAGGGGTCTATAGCCTCGAGTTCAATAATTCATGGTAATTAGAAAATATCCTTAGTACCGATGTGATGAATATCAAATAGCTCAAATATTCTTTTTAAGTCTATAAACAATTTTGCCGATAATAGTCCTGTTAGCGCTACGCCGTTAACAGGACGTTTTTTTATGCAAAGGATAAAAGATGAAATTTAAAAAATATGCAGTCGTTGGCTTAGTGGCTTCCACTATTGCACTGTCTGGTTGTGGTGCTATGTCTACCGCAGTGAAAAAGCGCAACCTCGATGTCAAAACCCAGATGAGTCAGACTGTCTGGCTGGAGCCGTCATCAGAGAAAAGCGTATACCTTCAGGTGCGTAATACTTCCGACCAGGATATGTCCGGCCTGGAAGCGAAGATTTCAGATGCGTTGAAAGCAAAAGGTTACAACGTCACGCGCTCACCAGATGATGCTTATTACTGGGTTCAGGCTAATGTGCTGAAAGCCGAGAAGATGGACCTCCGTGCTTCTCAGGGTTTCCTCAGCACGGGTTATGAGGGAGCCGCCACTGGTGCTGCGTTGGGCGCGGGTATCACCGCTTATAACTCAGCGTCTGCAGGGGCGACCCTCGGTGTGGGTCTGGCAAGCGGCCTGATTGGTCTGGCGGCGGATTCCATGGTCGAGGACGTGAACTACACGATGGTGACCGATCTGCAAATTGCCGAGCGCAGTAAGGCTACCGTCACCACTGACAATATTGCGGCGCTGAAGCAGGGGACGTCCGGTGCGAAAGTGCAGACCAGCACAGAGCAGGGCAACCGCGCCAAATACCAGACCCGCGTGGTATCCAATGCTAACAAGGTGAATCTCAAGTTCGAAGAAGCTAAACCGGTTCTCGAAGCACAGCTGGCTAAATCCATTACGGGTATCCTCTAATACCCTGCGGCTGTGGCGCCCGTCACAGCCGTTCCTCCTCGTTTTCAGCATGTTAAGCGCGTTCCTCTGTTAAGGCAGGCGCAGCAGTGCTTTCTGTCATTACCGTGAAATTTCGCTTCCTCGCATGACTGCGCAGGCGCAGCCCTGTCTGCGGCGAGCGCCGGGATTTCATTCATAACCTCTCACTTTGTCACATTGCCCTTCTGGCGATGCGATAACTGCCGGACATTTTCTATGAGCTTTGCAGGTAAAAATCTCACCCAGGGCGGGCAGATGACCGCCTACCGCTGGCGCATGTTCCTTCAGGTGAATAACTGGATAGGTTTCTGGATTTTCATTCTGTTCGCTGTGCTGGCCTCCGCCATTTTCTTATGGCGCATTCCCCAGGAAACGCTGGATAACGGCTCTCTCTGGTGGTTCGCCTGGATGAACAGCAGCTTTTTTGAGCTGATGCCTGCCAGCGCTCCAAAACTCTATGACATTCATTACTGGTACGCCCCGACTCAGACGGCGATGGTTCTGAAAATGACCCTTGTGCAGATCTTTACCGACCCGTACATGACGGCAATGGGTGAACAGTTCCTTGACTACCTGCAGTGGGCGGGACTGGGCAGCGGCGTATTCAGCCTGGCGGTGTTTATGGCCGTGAGCTGGTACATCGTGGGGATAGGGCGCCGGGAGAGTGAGGATGAATATCTCTCCGGCATGCTGCTGACCGACAAGCCCGCAGAGGTCAACCAGCTGCTGCGTAAAAACGGCGAACTCTCCGATCTGCGCGTGGGTGACCTGCATATGGTCAGGATGGCTGAGGTGATGAACTTCCTGATGCATGGCACGATTGGCGTCGGTAAATCGACACTCATCCGCTGGCTTCTGGATTACATCCGAAAGCGTGGCGACCGGGCGATTATCTACGATTCAGGCTGTACTTTCACCGAAACGCACTACAACCCAGCCACTGACTTCATTCTTAACGCTCACGACGAACGTTGCGCCAACTGGCAATTGTGGGGTGAGTGCGTTGATGCGGTCGACTACGACAACATGGCCGCAAGCCTGATACCGGTTGAAGGCGAATCGGACCCGTTCTGGGTATCCAGTTCGCGCACCATCTTTGCGGATCTCGCTATTCGTATGTCAGCAGATCCTGAGCGCAGTATTGAGAAGTTCCTCAAGACCCTGCTGTCGCTGAGCATGAAAAGTCTGCGCGACTATCTGGCGAATACACCTTCAGCCAATCTGGTTGAGGAAAAAATCGAAAAAACCGCCATTTCCATCCGTTCGGTGGTGACGAACTACGCCAAATCGCTGCGTTACCTGCAGGGGCTGGATGACGGTGTCAAACCCCCCTTTACCATCCGTGAATGGATGACAAAAGAAGACTATGACAGCAGCTGGCTCTTTATTTCGACTCAGGCCCGCCACCGTAAAAGCGTACGTCCGCTGATATCACTGTGGGTGTCGCTGGCCACCATGATGCTGCAGAGCATGGGAGAAAACAGTGAGCGCCGCGTCTGGTTCATCATCGATGAGACCCCGAGCCTGCAGCGTATCCCTGAGCTGGCAGAAACCCTGGCTGAAGCCCGTAAGTTCGGCGGTTGTTTTGTTCTGGGGATGCAGAACATGGCGCAGCTGGTCCACGTCTACGGCCGTGAACTGGCGAAAAGTATTTTTGACCTGATGAACACTCGAATGTATGGCCGTTCCCCGAGTGCTGAGATGGCCAAAGTGGTGGAAGAAGAGCTGGGCAACCAGCGTAAGCGCAAAATTCGTGAGCAGAACAGTTACGGTCTCGACCAGGTGCGTGATGGCGTGTCGCTCGGTAAGGATGAGGTGAATAACCCGATTGTCGACTACGAGCAGGTGATGCGTCTGCCTAACCTGAGCTTTTACATACGGCTGCCGGGGGAATATCCGGTGGTGCGCCTGAAGCTAAAATATCGTGAGCAGACGAAACATCATCCTGGCCTGATAGAGCGCAACATCCGTGACGCCCTGAGCCCTGAGCTGGAGAAAGTGATCCACGAAAATGAGCGAGCGGCCTCCGTCGCTGGCCTTGCGTTCCCGACCGGAGATGAAGTTCTCGAGCAGGGCAGTACCGACACCACCATATCCCCGGCCGCTACCGCTGTACCGTCACCCAAATCGGCAGTATCCGTGCCGAAGCCTGCTGTTACCGCATCTGCTGCCGCAGCACCACTGAAAAAGGCCACACCCGCGTCCGTCGTGACAGAAGTCAGTGCACCCGCGAAACCCGAAGCGCCAGCCATAACGCATGGAAAGCACAGTGAAGTCAAATCACTGGTCACTGCACCTGAGTCAAATAACGTTGTCCCGCTTCATAGCACACAACACCCCCCTGAAGCAGGCGCCCGATCTGTAACGACGAGGGAAGATATTCCTTCAGCCCTTTTAAAACTCAGAAACCGGGCGCTCCCTTCTGAACCTTCACCTTCAGGAGCGCTGGACATGCTGCAGCGCCGCC
Source organism: Buttiauxella gaviniae (assembly GCF_040786275.1). Taxonomy (NCBI): domain Bacteria; kingdom Pseudomonadati; phylum Pseudomonadota; class Gammaproteobacteria; order Enterobacterales; family Enterobacteriaceae; genus Buttiauxella; species Buttiauxella gaviniae. The sequence goes on along the minus strand of NZ_JBFMVT010000001.1, from coordinate 95,791 downwards.
TGATATCGGGCGCTAACAACGCAAATGAAGCCGATCCAGATACCGAAGCTGGCGGCGAATCCATGAACCTTGATATGCACCTTTCTGAGCGTGGTGACGGCGGTTTAATCGTCACGACGGCAGGTCACAGTGCCACACCGGAAAGTCCGACTGATCTTCACCGCGTCAACCGCCAGCTGGCGCAGGACGAAGAGAACATTTTACGTCACCGTGACCCGGACGATCCGGGCTACAGCGACTACGACCACGACTACCATGACAGAGAGCCTGAATTATGATGTCAGTCGCCCCCGTAGCATCGGCAGGCAGCGCCGCCGGTTACTACAGCAATTCCGATAACTACTATTTTCTTGGCAATCTACAGAGTCTGTGGCTGGGTGAAGGGGCCAAAGCCCTCGGACTGGAGGGGAGTGTCCGGGGTGATGCCCTGACCGGTGTGCTCGAGGGCCGTCTGCCAGACGGCTCTCGCCTGGGCAAAGAGATCCACGGCAACCATGTTCACCGACCGGGCCATGACCTGACCTTTTCGGCCCCCAAAAGTGTGTCAATTCTGGGCCTGATTGGGGGCGATAAAGAGATGGTGGACGCACACAACCATGCCGTTCAGGTGGCTGCCGGGTATGTGGAAAAACTGATCTCTGCACGAAGCACAACCGATGGTGTCACCTCTATTGTTCATACCGGGAAAATGGTCGCCGCCGCTTTCACTCACGACACCTCGCGTAATCTCGACCCACAGCTGCACACCCACGTGTTGATTGCCAACATGACCGAACATGACGGCAAATGGAAAGCACTGGCCACCGACTATATCCACAACGCCGGTTTTATTGAGACCGTCATGAAAATGCAGGTGACACTCGGCAAAATCTATCGCAGTGCCCTGCGCGAACGTGTTGAAGCGCTCGGTCATGAGGTGGAAGAGGTCGGTAAACACGGCATGTGGGAGATCAAAGGGGTACCGGAGGAGGTGCGTGAAGAGTTCTCCTCGCGTGGCCGTGAAATCCAGGGGGCCATCGGGGCGGAAGCCACTCTTCGCAGCCGTGATGTGGCCGCCAAAGACACCCGTCAGGCAAAAACTGACCCGTCCCGTCTGCGCCTGATGGACCGCTGGGTCGGTCAGATGAAAGAGAAGGGTTACGACCTGAAGGCATACCAGGAAAGTGTGGTGCCGCGTGAAGAAGCGACCCGGGAAGTGCGCCAGCAACCGGAGCAGGGTGTCTCCGTTGATAACACCGCACAGCCGACAGTGCCAGAGAAGGGACAGTCGGGTATGGCCAACGTAAACCCCCCTCAAAAAACGGCCGATCAGCGCGAAGCAGGCAGAAGTGAACCCCCTCAACCGGTACCGGAAGTGATGGAGGCGGTACGGCTGGCCATTTCACAGCTCAGTGACAGTAAAACGCGCTTCACCTTCGGTGAACTGTTGCTGACAACCGCCGAACTTAGCGAACAACTGCCGGAGATGAAGGTGATACGTCAGGCAATCGACGCCTCGCTCAGGGACGGCATGATAGTGCCGCTGGACAGCGAAAAAGGGGTGTTTACCTCCCGTATTCACCTGCTGGATGAGCTCTCCATTCAGGCATTGAGCCAGGAGCATCTTAAATCTACCGTGGTGGTCAGCTTTACCCGACCCGAACACTATGCGCCACCCGCGCTGGAAGTGGTTGAAAGAGATGCTCTTGTCCTGATGAATGCGCCGTCAGGTGTGGCGGGTATTCGTGAACTGGCGAGCGAACTGACCGATATTTCCTCGGCTCAGGGGCGTGAAGTACAGGTGCTGGCCAGCTCCGCCGAACGTGCCACGTCGCTGGCGAAGTCCGATACGCTGCGTGACCGGCTGGTCAGTCGACAGCATGTGCTGAGCGGGGATTTTCATCTTAAACCCCAGAGCACACTCATTATCGAGGGGGCTGAACGTCTGGGGCTGAAGGAAACACTGGTGCTGCTGGGCGAAGCGCGTGCACAGGATGCTCAACTGGTCTTTCTCGACAGCGCCAGCCGTCAGGCCAACGGGAATGCCATGTCGGTGCTGGAATCAGCCGGTGTGACCCGTTCGCGCCGGACTGAGCCTGCGCCCGGGCTTGAAGCCGAAGTGGTCAGTATTCCGAACAAGCGTGATCGTTATGAGGCGCTGGCCACCCGCTTTGCAGACCTGAGTCAGGGGGATGAAAACGTGACCGCCGTGGTGGTCGGGAAGCGGGAACAGACGCACCTGACCGGACTCATCCGCGATGCGCTCCAGAATGCCGGGCAGCTGTCCCGCGACGGTGTGGATATCGAAGCGCGTCAGCCCGTGTGGCTCGACAGTAAAACCCGTCGTATGCCCGGCTCTTATCGGGCAGGGATGGTGCTCGAGGACCGCAGCGACGCGAAAGAACGCCAGTCTTACGTGATTGACCGTGTCCACGAGGACACGCGTGTATTGTCCCTGATTGACGGTGACGGCGTGCTGACACGCATGAAAATCAGCGACGTGACCCCGGACTGGCGTCTGTTTAATCGTGAAACACTGAACGTGGCGGCCGGAGAACGCCTGCTGAGTGTGGCCGGCGACAGGGAGCACAACCTGAAAGCGAAAGACCGCCTAGAAGTGACGGGCATCAGCGAGAAAGGCATTGAGGTCAGACGTGGTGACGACAGGCTGACATTACCGAAAGATGGGCCTCTCTACATCACACACGCTTACGTCAGCGCACCGGGTGGACGCGATAACGATACGGGCGTAGTGCTGGCCGCCCTGAACACCCGGGACATTTCCAGCCAGACCATGAACTCGCTGGCACAAAGTGGCCATCGCGCAGAGGTGTTTACCGCCGAAGTGCAGGATAAAGCCGAATCTCGCCTGCAGCGGATGAAAACCAGTGCAACGCCCGTGCAGCTTGTCCGCACCCTCAGCGGGAAGGAGGATGTGAGTGAGGCTGTCGGCAGCCTGCATGACAACGTGAGAACCGACGCGGGTCTGGCGGTGTGGCGAGCGGTGAATGACCAGCGTGGCGTGACGTTCAGCGAGCTGACGCTGGCGAAAGATTCCGCGAAGTATCATCCCAACTTTGACGATATTGGTCATGAAATTTCCGGGATGGTGAAAAACGGTGAGCTGATGACGGTGAACGTGGGCGGTGAACCCATGCTTGTTGCCCGCTCAACCTGGGAAATGGAGAAAGCGATACTGCGGGTGGTGGATGAAGGGAAAAATACGCAGCAGCCACTACTGGACCAGGTGCCTGGGGACGTCCTCAATGGGCTGACGACCGGGCAGAAACAGGCCACGTCACTGGTACTGGGCAGCACTGACCAGTTCACCGGTATTCAGGGGTATGCCGGGGTGGGGAAAACCACCCAGATGAAGGCAGTGGTGGCCGCGCTGGAGACATTGCCGGCAGAGGCCCGACCGTCACTGACCGGACTTGCCCCGACGCATCAGGCCGTGAAGGAAATGAGCGATGTGGGTGTGCGTGCCCAGACCATCAAATCTTTTATTGTCGAGCACGACCAGGCGACAGCTGCCGGCGAGAAGCCCGACTACAAAGGACAGGTATTCCTGATTGATGAGTCCTCGATGGCCGGGAACCAGGACACGGCAGCGCTATTTCAGGCGATTGCTCACGGGGGGGGGCGCGCCGTTTCAATGGGGGATATTGACCAGTTTGAAGCGGTCGACTCCGGCGCGCCGTTTAAGCTGATGCAGGAGCGCAGCCCGATGGATGTGGCCATCATGAAAGAAATTGTGCGTCAGAAAGATGTGCAGTTGCGGGGGGCGGTTCACGACATCATCGACAACCGTATCGATGCGGCCCTGAAGCGGATCGAAACGCAACCAGCTGACCGTATCAGCCGTGAAGCGACCGCAAAAGCGCCAGAGAGTGCGTTTCAGGAAACGGATACTCCAGTGACAGATATTGTGAATGACTGGACGGGCCGCACCCCGGCGGCACGGGCGCGAACGCTCATCATCACCCAGTTGAACGCTGACCGTCAGGCAGTCAACGCCGGTATTCATGCGCAGCTGGCCGAACGGGGCGAACTGGGCAAAAAAGCCATTACCGTGCCGGTACTCGATAAAATTACCCATACCCGCCATGAGTTCAACCAAACGACAGCCTGGCAGTCGGGGATGGTCGTGAAACGTGGCGATCGCTACCAGGATGTGCTGGCCGTTGACCGCAACGGTAACACCGTGACCGTGCGGGATGAGGAGGGGAAAATCGGGCTGTATTCACCAAAAGAGCTGATCACCGGTGACGTGCAGCTGTTTAAGCGCAACGAGATTGAAGTACGCCAGGGTGACCTGCTGCGTTTCACGGCCACCGACCGGGAGCAGGGGCAGACGGCTAACCAGCGTTTTACGGTCGATGCCGTGAGCGACACCGGAGATATCCGGCTTCGCGGGGCGAACGGCGTGGTGACGATTAACCCGACAGACGTCCGGGCACAGCAGCACCTCGACTATGCCTGGGCGGTGACCGGTTACGGTGCACAGGGGGCGAGCACCGATTACGTCATTTCCCTGGAAGGCACCAGTGAAGGGAGAAAGGCGCTGGCCACCCGGCGGGCGTTCTATATTTCCGCTTCCCGTGCCAAAGAACACGTCCAGATTTACACCGACGGGAAAGCCGACTGGACGAAAGCCGTCACCTCACCTGAACGGGACATTAAAACCGCGCACGACGCGCTGGCACCGGAAACGCAGCGTCAGCAGGCGAAGGCTATCTGGGCAATGGGTCAGGCGGTGACGAAGACCGGCATTGGTCGCGCCTGGATTCGCCATCAGGGGATGGGGGAGAGCAGCCTCACGGCGAAAATTATCCCGGCCACCCGGCGTTTTCCTGAGCCGGCACTGGCGCTGCCCGTCTATGACAACAACGGCAAAAGCGCCGGACTGGCCCTGGTCTCGCTGGTCGCCAGTCCTGAAGGGCGACTGACGCACGGCGATACCCGGATGGTGATGACCCGCCAGGCGCGCGGTGCGGTACTTCAGCGTAGCCAGTCGGGTCATACCCTGGTGGTCAGCGAGCTGGCGGCCGCACTGGAAGCAGTCCGTGAAAACCCAAGGGATGGCGTTGTGTGGCAGACAGGTCCCGAGTCCCCCTCGGCCCATCTGCTGAAGGTGACCGGCGGGGTACGTCAGGAGGATGAACGGCATCTTACCCTGACCGGCATCAACGGTCAGGAGGAACTGCAGCGCCAGAACGAGCTGAAACAGGCTGAACAGGTGCGTGCACAGGAGGCCGCCCGTCAACAACAGGGTGACAATATCAGCATTGTACTGCCGCCGGAGGACGTGGTGAAACTGCGGCCGGAAGAGCTCAATCCGGTGAAACCCGAGCCGCAGATACCTGACGACAGTGTGCTGGCGAGTGTGCGAAGCCGTGACCGTTCAGACGGTCGGGAACAGGCGCTGGCAGACCAGGTCAGAAGCGAGAATATCCAGCCAGATAACTCTGCACATGAACACGACAGAGCATCACGGGTGGTCAGCGACCTTGCCGCTCAGGAGCGGGACATCGTCCGTCAGGGCGTGAACAGCGAGCGCGGCCGTATGCCCGAACAAGCAGAACAGACCCTCACAAAAACCATTCAGAAAGAACGTTAATCCCGGGAACTCTCATGAAAAAGATAAAGTTATTAAGCATAGTAGTTACATCATACATCGCGTTGGTTACAGCGGCCTCGGCTTCGGCGCCACCACTCTTCACCCCGGCACAGGAGGCCCGGATAGGCGAAATTGCCGCTGATTACCTGGTGTCGCATCCTGAGATTCTGGTCCAGGTGAGCCAGAAACTGCAGACACAGCAGCGTGAGCGCCAGCAGCAGGCATTTGCGATAAAGGTGATGGACAATCAGAACGCGCTGCTTACCGATCCGGATACGCCGGTCATCGGGCCGGAAGATGCCCCGGTGGCTGTGATTGAATTCTTTGATTACCAGTGCGTGCACTGCAGCCATATGGCGCCTGTCATAGAGGAAGTGATGAAACAGCAGTCCTCAGTCCGGTACCTCTTCAAGGAGTGGCCAATATTTGGTGACCGTTTTGAAAACTCGCGCAAAGCAGCTGAACGGGGCGTGGCGATATGGAAAGCTGCCGGTCCTGACGCCTACCTGACCTATCACAACGGTATTTATGACACCGGGAATATCGAAGGGGCGCTCACGCTGGATGATATTTCTCAGGCTACCCGGGCGGCACTGGGTAAAAAACCATTCCCGGAGGGCGATCAGATGGCCGCACTTGCGCGAAATGATGAACTGGCCCGCACACTGGGTCTGACCGGGACACCGGGTCTTATCGTGATGCCGGTCAGACAGGCCACGCCGAAAAACATTACGGTGTTTCCCGGCACAGCCACAGTGGAACAGCTGAAAGCCGCCATCGATAAAGCCCGCCAGTAAAACACCCTGCCGCCGGCGCGGGACGCCGTTGGCCAACCCCGGATGCGGGTAAAACGTCCGTTTTTCCCGCCCCCTGCGTTTCTGATAACACACAGGACATCATCATGCTCCCTTCCTTTTATTACTCACGCCCTCTTCTGGTGACCGGACTGCTGCTCGTCACATTGCAACTGCAGGCGGCTCCGACCGTCAATACCGGTTTTTCACCGGAAGGCAGCGCACAGCAGCTTGTACTACGGACTTTACACGGTGCCGGGGAGAGTATCCGGCTGATGGGGTACACGTTCACGTCGCCAGATGTGGTCAGGGAACTGATCAGCGCCAGAGCGCGGGGGGTGGACGTAAAAGTGGTGCTCGATGCGGAAGGTAATCGCGGCAGGGCCAGCCTCGCGGCGATGAATACGCTGGTGAATGCGGGTATTGCACTGCGTACCGTCACCGCCTGGCGCATCATGCACGACAAAGTGATCATCGTGGATGGCAGAACGGTCAGTACCGGCTCTTTTAACTTTACGCAGGCCGCTGCCCGCGCCAATTCTGAAAACGTACTCGTGGTTCAGGACATGCCGGCGCTGGCTCAGAACTACCTGACACACTGGCAGTCACGCTGGGATGTCGGTCAGGACTGGACGTCGTCATACTGATACGCCAGGGCTGCGGGGGTGCATTCCGCCAGAATACTCCCGCACCGCATCACAGATGTGTCTTTTCCCCCGATCCATTTTCGCCGTAAATCCGATCCATGCCTGAAATTCAGATCCAATCGGTGATTTCGCGCGCATACCTGCTGGAATTCAGCCAGACAAAACGGTAAACTCGGAATCCTCTGTGGGCCTTGTGGTGAGGTTTCACACTAAAAGTATTACGTTTTTTCCTTAACGTAAATTTCTGTGAGCCGGTACGACCGGTATTGACAGAGACACCTTGTGGTGGGGTGAAACGAGAAGGGAAACGCAAAAACTGCCATCGGAAAAATGCGGCCCGGTGGGAGAAAGGACACAGGATTGGACGTATCCGTAAATCGTCCGGGAGAAGGCTTCTGCGATATCGCCGGAGCCTGAATGCAAAAACCCCCCGAAATCTGCACAGCAACTTGGCGGAAGCAGCAGATATCAGGGGGTCCAAAAGCAGGCGCTGGCCTGAGATGGATTATAACGCATGCAAAACAGAAGACAACCCCTGCCCGCCATAAGTTCGGGCGGGTGTGACTAACCAGGTTATTCACCTGCGGGCTGCGCCCGTACCCCAGTACCGTCCCTCCCGGCGTGGCGAAGCCAATCGTCTGCGTAAGGGGCAGTCCAAAACGCATCGTAATTATCAGCCTGCTTTCACCGGCAGTACGCCCCGTGGAATGGCTGCTAAAGTGGTGGCGCGTCTGAAGAGCCACGACTGGAATCGGAATCCGGAACTGGTGTCGCTGCGTCGTCGCGGCTACACGCCCTGGACCCGACTGTTCGACAGTGCCTTTACCCCGAAACCCATGCGCGTGAGCACACGTCAGGAAAGCCGAGAAGCCTTAACGGCGCTCTCACTGACGCTTGCGGCCAACTGCGATTACAACCCTGACAGCGACTATATGTTTGAAGTCATGCTGCCGGTTGAGGAGCTGGCGCGCCGGATGGGTGTGCTGCATCGTTATGAAAATGGCCGTCTGGCCTATGACGTTCTGCTGCATGCGCTGCGGGTTCAGGAAGAACTCGACTATCTGGTGATCCACCGCGACCATGACACCGATTCTGGCCAGTACAAACCCATGCGTATCTTCCTGACCGAGAAGTTTTTCACTTCACGGGGCATTACCGTGGACGAAATTCGGCAGTGGCTGCACAAATACCGGCAGTGGGCCATTGCTCAGGGGCTGGCTGAGTCGCTGAGTCTGCGTTACGAACGCCACCTGCTGAAGATGGCGCGTATGGGTATCGATATCGACAGGCACCATTCGCTTAAAAACCGTCTGCGCAAAATCAAGCGCTGGGTGGTCAGCCCGGAACTGAGGGAAGAAAAGCGACGTGTGACGCAGGACCTGGGGGCGCAGATTGATGCGCTGGACCAGAAAATGCGGCGTGTCGTAAAGTCTTCAGAGAACGATCGTCACTGGAAGGCGTGGGTGCGCTGGTCAACCAGCCCTGACGCACCGTTGTATCGTGTACGGGAGATCGAACGTGCGGTCGAGCACGAACATCCTGACCTGAAACGTCTGGATAAAGAGAAGTATTACCGGCTCCTCCTGGAGAAAGCCGGGGCACACTGACGACTGTCGTTTACCCCTCCTTTTACAGCACCGCGTCCTTCGCGGGTTTTCTGCTGCCTGCCATTCAGAAATTCCTCCTTTTAAAGCCATCACCCGTCCCTTTTTTCACTCCATGATTTCACCTGACTCACGCTCTGAGACGCCTGTGCCGACAAAAGACAGGTATCGCTCATCTTTCATGCAGTTAAATTCGAATAACACCCCCAGAATATTATTAACTTCGAACGTTATTTCTGAACAAAATAAGCCCTAAAAAGGGAGTATATTTCGTGTCAGCTTCGCATGACACTCGAAAGTACCTCCCCTTGCTTTGCTCGGGGCAAATATCCCTCCAGCTACCCTTATCACTTTTCTTTAAAGTACCCCCCACCGCATGCGGCGGGTCCCGTCCTTTGTTATCTGTTACCCCGTGCGAAACCTATCCCACTGCAAAGCCCCGTCGCCCCGGGCCACAGGCCCGGAACAGAGTGGCTTTATAATGGATGTTGTAACTAGGCCCTGAGTGGCTGTGAGTAGCGTTGCTTCAGGATTGAAGTACACGCCCGTAAGCGCCTAACGGCGCTAACGCGGAGATACGCCCGGGCACTGCCCGGACCACTCCGACGGCGCAAAGCAGGTTCTTCATAGTGGTCTGCGGGTATGGCTGGGCAGAGCGGAGGGGGCGATTGGTGGGAACTATCAGTACAGGGCGGCTACGCCGCGTAACCGGCGCCGTTCAGCATCGATGCGATTAAGTGACACCGGCTGGCGCCTCCATGCCGCGTAGCGGCATACAATACGCCCACTGAACTAACTCAGAACTCAGGTGGGTGCTCGATTTCGTCACATCATTAACAGATGTATCAGACCAAGTAGTAAAAGATGGCCGCCATAAGCGAAGTAGAAAAACCGGCGAGGCAAAAAGCGCATGTTTTGCGTAGGCTGATACCGGGAGGCAAGTGAAAGGACCACGGGAGGAAACAGTACGGTCGGCAGTACCGCATAAAGAAGTGCTTCTGCGGGTTTGTCTGCTAGGTGACCTATGCCGTTGAGTGTACACAGTGAGAGAAAGGCAACCAGAACGGCTCCCTGTTTCTCGCGGAGAGTTTGTGTGGAATAAAACACGGCCAGTGAAAGGGCTAACATCAATCCCTGAAGACCATAACTGGCGAGTGATAACGGATAAACCAGGAGCACAAGCAGTATCACGCCGGCGAACCGTCCCGGGTGTCCATATGTGTGATCCAGTGCCAGCAGTTGCGTGACACCCGCGAATACAAACAGAATGTTCAGGGCGTACCAGGGATGCGGAGTGTGAAACGCCAGAGCAAAGACGGGTTGTGTGATGACGGCCCATATCCACAACCTGTTCGCACGGTGTTGCAATCTTCCCGGTTGCTGACGGACATTCACGGCCCAGACCATCAGAAACAGCGGAAATGCCATCCGGCCGATGGCATATAGTTCCGGCCAGGGGGGGGCAGAAAAATCGTGTTGATGTGATCCAGCATCATGGCCATCAGCGCTACCACTTTTATCCTGTCCATTGCATCCGGGCTGAGTCTGACAGGCAGAGACAGGATTATGCTGTGCAGATACGGTTGGAGATTTATTTTCATAATATTCCTGCGATGGCTTGCACGCTTTGAATATAAAATCCTGAACCCATTTCCAGAATAATTTACCTGAACAAGATGGGATGACTATTCTGGCCTTTTCCAGAATTTTACGGGCGGCAAACTCAGATTTATCCCGTAAAATAAGCATCGCCCGAAAGCTATTTTTTTCCTGAAAGCAAATAAGGAGGTTGTGCCAGTCATTCATTTTTATTGAGTAATAATTAGAAATCAATGTAAACAATATCTTTTAACATATGATCTCATTAAATTAGTAGTTGAACAAGAATTATCAACAACAGGTAATATCATATGTGTGTTAATGAATAAACTATCTATGCGCTGGGGATTTGGAAATACTTTTAGACGATGAATATGAAGTATTCAGATAACTATTTTACTGCTGTTAAAGAAAGATTAATCGGTTATTTACGTTATACAAGTCAGTATTGTACTTTTTGCAATGGGTACACCCCTGATAAATAGAATGGGGTTGTACGCCGGAACCCCATTAAGATAAACAGGCTGCTTAGCGGCCTTTTTTCTGCTCATCGTTTAATTCCCCGCGCCGCTAGACATTAAGGTGTTTCTGTCCAAGATTAATAACCTCGAACTGCCACTACAATGCCGCAGATGATGCAAAGGACAATTACCCAAAGAATGGCTGGCATTGGATTGCCATGTTTAGCTTCAGATGCCAAATACGCATTAAACTCTTTTTTACTTTGTCTTCGACCATGAGATGTAGAGAAATTGTGCTGCCTTAGAGTAACAGTACCAGACTCAACATATTCCTTAGCTGCTGCTAATGTGGGGACAGGTCCAAAATCATGAGCGCCATTAGCATCGACAATAAGCCACCCAGAGTTATTTTTTATAATGCAACGCCCATCATCTACTGCGTATCTTCCGGCCTGAATTCTGGTTACCTTAGCCAAGGTTTGCTCCGTGTTATCTTATGCCCAACGGGCTACTTTTTTCATCAGAAAAAAGTTTACAGCTTTATCCCTGCGCCGCAATGGGTTGGACACTCAGGTAATTCTGTCCAGTTAGAATAATGACAAAGGAGACTTGTTAACAGGTCTTTTCGCTGGTACTCTTAAAAACCTGTTAAACAGTCTTTAAGAGTACCCCATGCCAAACATCATTTTGAGTGATACCAGCGCCAGCGTCAGTGAACTAAAAAAAAACCCGATGGCGACAGTCAGTGCCGGTGACGGTTATCCGGTGGCGATCCTGAACCGTAACCAGCCCGCTTTCTATTGTGTTCCCGCTGAACTGTACGAAAAAATGCTCGATGCCCTGGATGATCAGGAACTGGTGAAACTGGTTAGTGAACGCAGTAACCAGCCGCTGCTCGATATAGACCTGGACAGCTATCTATGAGCTATTCGGTCAAATTCAGGGAAGATGCGCTAAAAGAATGGCAGAAACTGGATAAGGCTATTCAACAGCAGTTTGCAAAGAAACTGAAAAAATGTTGTGAAAATCCACATATTCCCTCAGCAAAGTTGCGGGGAATAAAAGACAGCTACAAAATAAAACTTAGAGCGTCGGGTTTTCGCCTAGTGTACCAGGTAATAGACGATCAGCTAATTATTGCGGTGGTGGCCGTAGGTAAGCGTGAACGCAGCGACGTATATAATCTGGCAAGTGAGCGATTGAGATGATTTTATGACTATTTTAAAGATAGCGGCAAAATGGCGTGAAGCGCATCCAGAACATGTTGCATCCGGTGTTGTACTTATCTGGAATAATAAGGCATATGGCTGGAAGAATGAGCTTCGCGATCCTAGTAGCGAACAACCAGGCTCTTATGCCATAGATATCAACAACAATGTTTTCATTGCTGAGGGTGGAAATGATTACGATGGTGCTAAATGCTGGGTAGCCACCGCTATAAATGCCGGTAATATGGCCGACGAAAAATATTATAAAATATTCAGCACAGTTAAAAATGCCTGGTGGCAACAAGATAAATATGGATATACCGATGAATATAATGCGGGTTACTGGTCTGAGGCTCAGATATCCATAATGACACTTGATGATGAGCAAAACATTGTTGAGTATAAACCCTCGCGTTTACAACTCAGGCTCCGAGGCCGTGATTAATGAGCCAACTGGACACTCCGGTAATTTTGTCCAAACCGTAAGAAAGCTTAAAAAATGATTGATTGGGCACTTACAAATTTTTAAGCGAGTTTTGAATCAATGCTGCTCTTTCTTGATGGTTAGGAGATTGAATCGCTTCTTTAGAGCGCGCCTGACCATGAAAAGTAGCACGCATTATCCCAATGAGGACGCAGACCTGCGTGAGTTTACGTGTAAAAATGACCGTGTAGTGCCATTTTTAACCTGAAACCCATTTTTCAGGCGAACTGATCCATAAACCCTGTTTGCAGCCATCGTTTTTTCGCCATCCCGTGAAGCCTTTCTGACAGTAATTCTGTGGCATGCATTCCACGTTGTGCCCCGGCAAAGCGCAGCCTGTCGCCGCACAAAATACACTGGTACGGATCGTTACCCAGGAAGCCCTTCAACAGCGCGGCAAAGCCCGGTTTCTCAGGTTTTTTCTTTTCTTCCATTTTCAGCGCCTCGTACACTTTCTGCAGCAGCGTGCCCCGTTTGCGGTTCGACAGGAAGCCGTAGTAGCGCACAATTTTAAAATGCCGTGACGGAATGTGGCTGATATAGCGCCCAATCATCTCTTCCTGAGAGAGCTTCTGCCGCCGGTACTGCTGTGTGCGGTGGTCGTAATACTGGTGTACCACCGCGCCACCACTGTAGTGCCGCAGCTGAGAGGCCGCCACCGGCGGACGCTTCAGGTAGCGACCGATGTATTTCACGTTGCGCCATGCGCCGCGGGTTTTCTTTGCGAAGTGGACTTTCCAGTGGCGCTGATACTGGGCTTCCAGGTAACGGCGCCACTGTTTGTTGTCTCGGATATGGCCCAGTCCGGGCAGGCTGCCAGGGGTTATGCGGTCATAGCTTCTGCGCAGCAGTCCGGTGACGGGGTAATCCCCCCGAAAAACCGGTGTGTTTATAAGTAGAATTTTCTCGTAATCTGAACCGGGGAGATCTCTATGAAAAAATCACGTTTTACCGACAGCCAGATCATGGCCATCCTCAAGCAAGCCGAGGCCGGAACGCCGCTGAACTGTGCCGCGAGCATGGCATGAGCAGCGCCAGTTTCTATAAGTGGCGCTCACGCTTTGGCGGAATGGATGCCTCCATGATGGCCCGTTTGAAAGAACTGGAAGACGAAAATCGCCGCCTCAAAAAGATGTATGCCGAAGAACGACTCAAAGCCGAGATTATTCAGGAGGCGATGGCAAAAAAGTGGTGAAACCATCGCTCCGAAAGCAGATGGCACAGGACGTGGTCAGAAACCGAAGCGTCAGCATACGTTTTGCCTGCCAGTTGTTTGCCGTCAGCGAAAGTTGCTATCGCTATCAGCCTCAACTGAATGAAGAAAACACTGCTATTGCTGACTGGCTGCTCCGCATCACCGGCAGTCAGCGCAACTGGGGATTTGGTCTGTGTTTTTTGTACCTGCGAAACGTAAAGGGCTTTAAGTTCAATCACAAAAGGGTGTACCGGATTTACTGCGAGTTGTCGCTGAACATGCGAATAAAGCCGAAAAAACGACTGAAACGGGATAAGCCCGAAAAGCTGGCGGTGCCTGAAAACAGTAACGAATGCTGGTCCATGGACTTTATGCACGATCAGCTATCGGATGGTCGTTCAGTCCGGTTACTGAATGTAATAGATGACTTCAATCGTGAAGCGCTGGCCAATGAGGTAGATTTTTCTCTGCCCGCAAACCGGGTGGTGAGGACTCTCGACCAACTGATTGAATGGAAAGGTAAACCGGCAGCAATACGCTGCGATAACGGTCCAGAATATACCGGCAAGATACTGATGTCATGGGCAGCGAAGCAGAATATAACCCTGCGTTTTATTCAACCGGGAAAACCTCAGCAGAATGCCTATATTGAACGATATAACCGGACAGTGCGTTACGACTGGCTGGGACAGCACCTGTTTACATCACTGGATGAATTGCAGGACTATGCCACGCGGTGGCAATGGTTTTATAATCACGAGCGCCGAATATGGCGCTGAATGGCTTCACGCCGATGCAGCATATTCAACGCATGATCTGATTCTACTTATCACCTCCGTTAAAAATGGGGGGATTACCAAGATGCTTGCCCCAAATATGATTTATTCAACAAAGCGATTAAACGTTCTTAGTACAAGGAAAATAAGAAAATTCAGGATATAAAATATAAACCCTGACTGGATGTAAATGATAATTTAAATATTATGAGGAGTTACTGATAAATAAATGAATGATTTTTTTTGAATAATATTTTTATAACCCACTCGACTGTATTAACCCTTTATCTGAAATGAATAATATACTTGCTTCATTAAATCTGTACCCACTGAAAGCGAGTGGACTGAATTGATCAGCTGAAAAATTGTAATGTCTGTCGATATATGTCGACCAGGATGGGATTAGTCTCGGTTTTCATTTTTTTGGTAAGCGCTTTATTGATATCGCTCTGCGAAATCTGCCGCAAGTCTGCATTGAATTCTTCTTTAATAATGCTAATTAAAGCTGAATTTTCAAGAAACTGCTCGGGAATGCAATGGGTCGCGTCTGGCATAATCTTACTCACTTAAGGCTCTCTGTAGGGATTTCAGCATGGTGAATAAAAAAAGATAGATTCAGAACGTAGATTTGTAAAAACCCAGATCAAAAATAGCGGACGCGACATGATTTTTAAATATTTAAAAACAATGACATATAAGAAATCTGCCTTATTAACTCAGAATAATCTCATGATTTATTTTGACTTTTTTGTTATTATTTCCATGTAACGAATGTGCATTTGCATACTCTCAGGAACAGACGGATTTCCTGTTCCTGAGAGATTTTTTGAGTTAAAAACTAAAAACTCTACTACCACTGACCTGTCTATGTAGTGCACTGAACTATTCTCTGGGATTTATAACATCTGGTTCTTCCGGATGACCAGGTTTCGTAATGTCAGGAGTATCAGGAATCAATTCTCCGGGAAGCGGCTCATCTACCGGTACGGGGTCTATCAAGTCAGGACGATCAGACATAAAACCTCCAACGTTATAGTGTTAATTCGAAAACTAACAAAAAGATTACTTCTGATTTTGTTTAGGTTTTTTCTCGTCATTTTTAGGTGACTTATCCGGGTTTTTTGGTTGTTCCTTAGAAACGTTCATTGATATCTTTTTCATGGATAACTCCAGTAGAGTAAACAGCAGTTCGCTGAAACAAAATTATAGTTTTTATTCTTTTTTTACGCGAGCGAGACGGTACATGTGGTCTGCCTATCTGGAGTTTATATCCAGTAATTTCATCCTCTTGTGTCTGTATTTATTAATTTTATAAAAACTGATTTTCATTTAATAATTTAATTGCCTTAGAGGGGCCGCCTGAAATTCGGGAAATAAACCACGCTAAGGCTATTTTTTAAGCCAGGCGTGTAGGGAACTGCATGAATTGTCGGCGCTGTGCGATTCAGCGTTCGAAACCGAGCATTTACATACACAACGCTAGGGAAGTAAGCAACACAATTAAGGGGCATCGTACAGCCCTTATGGCAAGGAGCTTCTGCTCACTGGAAAGAAAGTTCCCGTTAAGCTCAATTCTCTTAACGTGGGAAAAACTCCGTTTTCCAGGCTCCCCCTCTTTAAAGTAGCTGCGAAATGATTCAGCAAGTGAAGGGTCATCCGCAGCGCGGGCAGGTTTTGGCTAGGCGCGCATTTACTGCTGGTCAGCCCTGTAATTGTCTGAGAGAAAACGTTTGAATACCTCTTCAGGCGTTTTGATTTGCATTGATATTCTCCACCATTGAGTTGCGTTAAATCATATAACTGCCACACGTCTTAGCGGTTTTATGGCGCTCAGGGTTTATAAAATTTATCGGAGAGTTGAGGAGAGGCCGTCCTCATTCCTGGAATGAGAATAACCTTACGACAGTCTTCCTCTTTCTTTTCAAACATCTCATAACCGCGCGCAGCATCTGCCAGAGGCAGATGATGAGTAATTATTTCTTCAGGATGCAACAAGCCATTTTCAATCAACTCAAGTAATTCAGGCAGAAATGCGTGCACATGAGTCTGGCCCATTTTAAAGGTCAACCCTTTATCAAAAGCATCACCAAAAAGAAAACCATGTATGAAACCGGCATAGACACCCGGAACGCTGACGGTGCCACCTCGTCGGACAGCAGCAATGCACTGTCTTAGCGCCTTGCCGCTACTCCCTTCTAATTTAAGACTGGTCAAAACTGTTTCCGTCAGACTACCTTTTGCTTCAAAGCCTACAGCATCAATTACCGCATCAACCCCTCTCTGCCCTGCGGATTGTTCAATAATCAAAGCAGCAGGATCGTCAACTTCATCAAAGTTAACCGGAATAACCCCATAACGTTCTTTCGCAAAGGCAAGCCGATAGGGGTGATGGTCAATCATGAAAATTTGCTCCGCACCTGCCAGTCGCGCACAGGCCGCACTCAAAAGGCCTACCGGGCCTGCACCGAAGATAGCGATACTCGAACCCTGCGTTACGCCGGCATTTTTAACTGCCTGCCAGGCAGTGGGAAGAATATCTGACAGAAACAAAACTTTATCATCTGCCAGCAAATCCGGGACTTTGAATGGACCTGTATTCCCCTTAGGTACACGAACGTATTCTGCCTGGCCTCCAGGTATGCCGCCATACATTTTGCTGTAACCAAACAAGGCCGCCGGTGGCGTAATTTGCTTTCGATTCAGCGCCGATCCCTTTCCTGAGTTCGTCGTTTCACAGGCGGCATATTGTTGCATATGGCAGAAAAAACACTCCCCACAGGCAATCACGAAGGGGATGACGACGCGATCGCCTTTTGCCACCGCAGTCACATCCTTTCCGGTCTCCACCACTTCGCCCATGAACTCGTGCCCAAAGATATCACCCTGTTCTGTCGTGGGAATTTTTCCACGATAAAGGTGAAGGTCTGAGCCACAAATCGCTGTAGCCGTCACCCGCAGAATAATATCGTCTGATGCTTCTATGCCGGGGTCAGGATGAGTATCAACGCTTACTGAGTGGGGGCCGTGATAGGTCAGTGCTTTCATAATTTCTCCTGTGCAAGTCGATTCAGGCACAGCAGAAGTGTAGTTGCTCTGAACGAGAATGCAGTGGCGGCGCAAAGTTGTCGAACCGAAGTTATCCCCAGAAAAGGTGCATAACGTTGTGCACAATACCGGGAGAAATCACGTAGCAGGCTGTTTCAAAACAGAATCCGGTGACCACTGGCGTGAACCTGATGTGGGTGATCCTACCCACGTAATGTGGACACGGCCCTAAGCGAGGTTCTGGTTTTCAAATTGTTCGGGACTGAGACCGCCACAGGCACTGTGTCGGCGCCACCGATTGTAATCACACTCGATATAATTAAACACCGTCGTCCGCATGATTTCCCGGCTGATAAAGCGTTCCCCGTGGATACATTCCACCTTTAGCGAGTGGAAGAAGCTTTCCGCGCAGGCATTGTCGTAACAACATCCTTTGGCACTCATGCTACCGTGCAGATTATGTCGCTTCAGCAGCGCCTGATAGTCCGCCGAACAGTATTGCCCGCCGCGATCTGTATGGACAATGACATTTCCCGGTCGCTTACGTCGCCAGAGTGCCATCTGCAGCGCATCGCAGGCCAGCTGCGCTGTCATCCGCGACGACATCGACCAACCGATGACAGCCCGCGACCACAGGTCAATCACCACCGCGAGGTACAGCCAGCCCTCGTCGGTGCGAAGATACGTGATGTCTCCTGCCCACTTCTGATTCGGGCCACTCGCGTAAAAATACTGTTTCAGCAGATTTTCAGACACCGGCAGGCCATGTTCTCTGTAGCTGACCGGGCTGAACTTCCGGGCACCCTTTGCACGAAGTCCCTGACGTCGCAGGCTGGCGGCAATGGTTTTGACGTTGTATTCAGGCAGTTCGTCAGCGAGACAAGGCGCACCATAACGCTGTTTTGCCTCAGTGAATGCCTTACGGACAGCAGTATCACAGACGAGTCGGAACTGCTGACGTGATGTTATCTGCTGACAACGCAGACGCCATGCATACCAGCCGCTGCGGGCGACCCGCAGTACTCGGCACATGGCTCTGATGCTGAACTCAGCCCGATGATTTTCGATGAAGACATACTTCATTTCAGGCGCTTCGCGAAGTATGTCGCGGCCTTTTGGAGAATGGCCAGCTCCTCTGCCTGTTCCGCCAGTTGGCGCTTAAGACGGGCAATTTCAACGGACATTTCCTGCTCACGTTCGGAAGAGCTGCGGGCATTGTTAATCTTACTGCGCCATGCGTAGAGCTGGGATTCGTACAGGCTGAGTTCCCGGGCAGCGGCAGCAACACCGATACGTTCCGCAAGCTTCAGGGCTTCGTTGCGGAATTCAGGTGTGTGCTGTTTGCGGGGCTTCTTATTTGTTGATGCTGGTTTTGTCATGAGTCACCTCTGGTTGAGAGTTTACTCACTTAGTCGTGTGTCCACTATTTGCGGGTAGGATCAATTCACTAATCAAATAGATGAATCAGAACTCCACGCGTTTATCAGTAGTCAGAGACAGCGTGATGATGCCGTCTCTTTTTTCATTAAAATACCACATCTTCAACAGGTACGGGTTTGCCGGTATGATAACCCTGCAACCAGTCCACGCCCATTGCCGTCAGCATCTGTTTTATTTCTTCCGATTCAACAAACTCCGCCACCACTTCCATATTTTTTAATTTTGCCGCTTCACAGAATGACATCACTGTATGGCGATCAAACTCATGATTGACAATATTCCGAATAAATGAACCGTCAATTTTCAATATATCCGCCTCCATGTTTTTCAGGCGCGAGTAGCTTGACGCCCCAGTTCCGAAATCATCAATGGCAATTTTGCAGCCTGACTGACGTAACTGGCGTAACACTTTCAGTGCCGTCGTGCTGTCAATCATATCTGATTCGATAATCTCAAAAGTGATTCGTTCGGGCTTAATGGAATATCGTGTGAATAATTTTCGCAGCCGCATCAGAAAATCTGTTTTTACCAGTGACTGTGGGGTCAGGTTGATTGAAAAACGACTCTGAGGCTGTGATGCTTCACGTAACTGCATAAAACGGAACGTTTGTTCAATCACCGCCATATCGATTCTGGCAAGTAACCCGGCATCATGTGCCAGTGGCAGGAATGAATCCGGAAAGAATAACTTATTGTTCATCGTCTTCATCCGGATCAGGATTTCATAATAATGTGGTTTATTTCTGGTGGAAACAACAGGCTGGGCGACTAACATAAATGACTGCCGGTCTATTGCCTTTTGCAGCATATGACGTATTGCGCCAGGGCTGACCACATTATCTCCGGGGATAACTGAATTAAAGGCTACTGGTTTTCCCTGTTGCAAAGAGATAAATGTGCTGGCATTTAAATGACCGATAATGGATGACAGTTCGTTGACACAACTGTTCAGGGGCATATAGGACAATCCCAGATTCAGGCCAATTTCCATCTCCGCCCATGTAAAGCGAAATGACGATATGGCTTTGAAATACGTGTTGATAATATAAGCATCAACTTTGTTAAGCCTCAGGAGCACACCGTAGCCGGGGGTGTAATATATCTCCTCATTCTCCCGCATTAAGGGTCTGATAAATGCGGCGAGGGCTTTCACAAATTCAAAGCGAAAAGCGATACCGTGAGTTTGCGTGAGCGTATTGAGTTCCGGGCACTGGATCATGCACAGGCCAGAATCAGGAGAGTGAATGATATCCTTTTTCAGAGCCTGCATATTTGGAAGCCCGGTATTGGGCTCTGACAATGACATACGCTTAAGGTGACGGATATATGTGCGTACCCGGGCAGACTGAACACCCACGATGACGATGGTCAGTGAAAAAATGAAAATCATCGACGATGAAAACGCGAGATGACCTAAATAGTTTTCAACCGTAATGGATTTACCGACTGAAATATAGTTATCAACATAGTCACTGAGCAGGAACAACATTAAAACCCATACCGGGGAAATCAGTGCGTGGCCGATACATATCGTGCCCCACAGCATAACCGGAAGAAGCCAGAGCAGTGAGTAATCGGTAAATATCAGCGCATCGTTCTCGGATGAAATCAGGCAGAACATAATGCCACCCAGTAAACCAATCCAGGTGAGCAGATAAGCCTTGCGGGGGCCGAAAACGACCAGCATTTTAATGTGCTTTAAATAACTCACAAACCAGGCTGGTTTGTACACGCTTCTGAGCAAGAGATAGCAGAAGGGAACGCCGGTGATACAGGAGGTCATCATCCACTGCATATTAACCAGCGTCGGGACGCTGAATAAATCTGCGTTAGCTGCAGGCAGGAGCCGTAATTGCAGCAATAACCACCAGTGGATGAGGGTGTAAACCAGTGTATTCACGCAAACCAGCCATCCAATGCGGTGAATGGTCAGCCTGCTGCGTCCGAAACTGACTGAACCTCGCTTTCCGGTTGCATTGAAATACAGCCTGCTGCTGATTAAAGCCGCGCACCACGCTGATACGGTTGCCAGCGACTGGACCACAGGGTGTGCATATATGCTGTAGAAGACTAACAGGGTAAGCACCGGAAGAGATTTTCGTCGATAAAATACCAGCAGCGCGGTCATCAGCGGTAATGTCAGGTCATAGAGCCTGAGATAGATATCGGCAATCGGCAGTCCGCTGCTGAGTTTTTCAACCAGAATGAAAAGTGAAAAAAAGAAAAGGTTAAAGGCAACGTATTTTTTTATACGCTCAAAGTGTGGGGTTTCACTTTGCGATATCTCCCACCAGTGACTGACCACTGAAGCTCTTCTGGTGGGAGGTTTTTCGCTTCCCGGCTCGTTTTCCGACTCATCCTGAGTCTGTGATGCTGAAGACTTGTCCTTAAGTTCCATTATGTTTTCTCATCATAAAATGTCACTTTATAAGTGATAGTTAATTTTTACTTGTGCAAAATAGTACAAATAATTAAGGCAAATATTTGCCAGACCTGATGGTACGTACTGAAAATATTAACACGACATTAAATTTTAATCACAGAAGTCATTCGGTAGTTATACATCGCTCGTTAAAGATAATTGTTAAAAGTGATAGGTTGTTTTTATTTTATAGGGATAATAAATAATATTGTTTTGCTCGTGCATGAAGTGTTAGGTATGTGGTTTTTTGTTGTTGAATAATATGTTTTGAATCGCTGGATTTAACGTATTAAATTTTTCATTAACAGGGATTGTACTTCGTAACCCCATGTGGGCTGAAACTGGCAGTACTGCACTTCATGCAAATTCAAAAGTCGCCAAAAAATGGCGGCTTCCTGTGATTTTTGTTTTTGCGGCCCAAATGCACCAGAATCTGTTAAACAGGGGTCAGTTTGGAGATAGAGAATTATTGTACGGCAAGCCTGTTTTTTGAACAGGGTTACCTATCGCAATGGGGTGTAGCTGAAGCGGAGGCGGAAGCCCGTAAGGCCAAGCGCCTGGCGCGCCTTCAAAAGCAGTTAGAAAAACAGAAGTCAGAAGAAGCCTAACCGGAAACCAGTTATGAAAAAGAATTTTCTGCTAGCCGCCCTAGTGGCGGCAGGTATTACGCCAGCAATAGCTAACGATGACCAGTCCACCGATCAGCTATACAAAGTTGGCGCGCACATTATAGAAATGGACGCGGATTGCGTGATCCATTCGGTTGATGGCTCTCCCGCCACTCTCAGCGCTGCCGTGTCCGGGCATATGGATTTTAATCTAACCAACGGCGGTATTGTGGAATCCGAACCATGGCCAAATCGCCATATCTGCAAAGTGTATGTGGGGAATGATGTGCGTACAATTAACATGAAAAAGCATTCCGGATGAAAACCAGGTGGCACTTAAGCTCGGCTTTGATACCTATATGAAATAACCGCTACTTTTAGCCGTTTGGCCATGAAAACGGGCTATGCAATTTTAGCCCGTTTTATGCAACGGGTTTGGCGGGGTTTAGTGCCACTTTTAATGGTTTGGCCAGCCCAATGGCCGCAGCGCTGATCCGCCAAGGCGCTTAAGAGGTTATATGTTGGGGTCTGTTTGGAGATCGGAAATTTTTGTACGTTAAGCGCATCATTTAACCAATCGAGATGCGTAACGGATTGATTTTGCGTCAGCGGCTATCGCTTTTAAGTTGTCGCCCTTGCGGTATCGCATTTAGGTTATCCGATTAAGGTCAAATCTCCTGAAAACGCCGTATAGCGCGGGAGTACACCCCATTGCGATAGGTAACCCTGTTCAAAAAACAGGCTTACCGTACAATAATTCTCTATCTCCAAACTGACCCCAAACATCGGGCGAATTGAATTGGTTAAGAAATAGCGATGAGCGAGCCCAGTGCGGACACCGAAAGTGAAGGTAGCGCATATCTTCCCATTATGCAGCACCTTCGGCTTGTGGCATATCAGTTAGATAACGAGAAAGCATCAATGGAACAGCTATTGATGGGCGCATATTACCGTCTGGCTCCAGCTCATGATTATTCCCGTTCCACTAAACAAGAACCAGTTTTGCGCCAGCTGAATAAAAAATTATTCCGACGTACAACTCCATGAGGTGATTTTTGAATCGAAAACAATTTATTCAGAGTCGGGGGGCTACCTGTCGGAATTGGACATTGAGCTGGTCGTTTATCAATCATGATGAACAGCAGGTTATCTTCGGTGCCTGGGATACAGAACGGGAAAAGGAACGGGCGGTTATCCTCAGAGAGGAATGGGAATATAGCAGCAGAGACAAAAGACAGCCAGGCTACACCCAGGTCATTGAGCATATCGGTTTCATCCTGCAGGGATACGAGCTGTTCACCTTCAACATGATCTATGCACCGAACCCGGAGAACCCGGACATTGCGGTTATGTCGGATAAGCACAGCCAGTTGCCTGACTGTGCTCTCCTAAGAACGGAGCGTGCGACTTTCACCGCACTCCGCTCAAGCCTCTCAAAGGCAATTATTGTTACCCGGCAAACTTCTCATAACGCAGTTTCCAGCGACATATGCCAACTGTTTCGGCTTTTGTCCCGATTTTCCTTACGTGAACGCCAGGGCACTGTTGCAAAGATCGTGATAGTGAAGCCTCTGGTGTTGCTGAAGGACTTTAAATTTCAAACACTCTGCTCACCAGACGCATCTCGCCCAGTGGATGGCCAAAGTAAAATGATTCAGCCTGTCCTTTACGCAGCGCTCGCATGACTTCGATCCCTTTTATCGTGGCGTAAGCCGTTTTCATTGATTTGAATCCCAGTGTGGCATTGATTATCCGTTTCAGTTTGCCGTGGTCACACTCAATCACGTTGTTCCGGTACTTTATCTGCCGGTGCTCCACATCCGGCGGACATTTTCCTTCGCGCTTCAGCAACGCCAGCGCCCGCGCGTATGTCGGGGCTTTATCAGTATTAATCAGCCGGGGAATTTGCCCGCGCTTCGTATTATTCAGGAGCTTTCCCATAAAGCGGTATGCGGCTTTACTGTTGCGGCGTGGCGAGAGATAAAAATCGAGGGTACAACCTCTGCTGTCGACTGCGCGGTACAGATAAGCCCATCTGCCGTTCACTTTGATGTAGGTTTCATCCAGATGCCATAAACAAAACCCGGAAGGGGTTCGCCAGTACCAGCGCAGCCGTTTTTCCATTTCGGGTGCATAACGCTGAACCCAGCGATAACTGGTGGTGTGATCGACATTCACGCCGCGTTCGGCCAGCATCTCCTGCAGTTCACGATAGCTGATACCATATTTGCAGTACCAGCGTACTGCCCAGAGGATGATGTCTCGCTGAAAATGCCGGCCTTTAAATACGTTCATGAGTAGCGTGATGACTGGTGAAAATGGGTGCTAAGTTTATCAATGCGACGATCTTTGCAACTGTGCCCGCTGGGGTATCCCAGTGACGTGTTGCTGAGTCGCTGGGTGGATGAACTTCATCCCGGTAGACGTCAGATCCTCTCCAGTATAAAAAATCTGGATGCTCCCTTTGATGCTGAGGTGAAACGCCAGGCCGTCAGCGATCTCTGCACCCGGCCTGCATTTGCGCGCGAAATCGCGCAAAAGGTTGGTGTCAGCCGCCAGCAGCTATATAAATGGAAGGATGAACTGATCGGTAACGAGGATTATCTCGCCATGCGTAAACGCAAGGGGCTTTCCACTGAGAAGGATCGTGACTCACTGCTTGATGAACTCACTCGCCTTAAACAACAGATCCTCCGCCAGCAGATGGAACTGGATATCCTGAATAAAGCGGAAGAACTGATAAAAAAAGACCGGGGCATCAGCGCTCAATCCCTGACAAACAGGGAAAAGACACAGGTTGTTGATGCCCTGAGACACGCACATCCGACGGCCAGGTTGCTCGGTGCTCTACAGCTTGCCCGCAGTAGCTATTTTTACCATCGTGCAGCACTGTGCCAGGGTGATAAATATGCGGCCATTCGCACTACACTGGCAGAGATTTTCAATGGTAACTACCGTTGTTATGGCTATCGGCGGTTACATGCAATGTTACGACACGAAGGTCTGTTGCTCTCAGAAAAAGTTGTTCGTCGGCTGATGGCCGAGGAACAGCTTGTGGTGAGTCGTCCCCGCCGCCGACGTTACAGCTCGTACTGCGGAGAAATCGGCTCTGCGCCCGACAATCTAATCGCCAGAGATTTTAAAGCGGCTTTGCCGAACCAAAAATGGTTGACGGATATTACGGAGTTCCAACTCTCAGCGGGAAAAGAGTGGCTGTCACCCGTGTTAGACTGCTTCGATGGCAAAGTTGTGAGCTGGTCACTGAGCACGCACCCAAATGCAGAGCTGGCTAATACGATGCTGGAAGACGCGATCGATACGCTAAAAACAAGCGATCGTCCGATTATCCACAGCGACCGGGGTGGGCATTATCGCTGGCCAGGATGGCTGGCGCGAGTGAATGCAGCGGGTCTTATCCGCTAAATGTCTCGCAAAGGTTGTTCACCGGATAATGCGGCATGCGAAGGGTTCTTCGGCCGTCTGAAAAATGAAATGTACTATGGTCGGGACTGGTCAGGTGTGACGCTGAATAATTTCATGCAACATGTAGATACTTACATCAGGTGGTATAACGAACGGCGTATAAAGCTGTCGCTGGGCGCAATCAGTCCGGAAAGATATCGCCAGCAACTTGAGATCACACAATAAAACAGTCCAGGAAAACATCCGCATCCCCGAGCTGGCCATTCTCCAAAAGGCCGCGACATACTTCGCGAAGCGCCTGAAATGAAGTATGTCTTCATCGAAAATCATCGGGCTGAGTTCAGCATCAGAGCCATGTGCCGAGTACTGCGGGTCGCCCGCAGCGGCTGGTATGCATGGCGTCTGCGTCGTCAGCAGATAACATCACGTCAGCAGTTCCGACTCGTCTGTGATACTGCTGTCCGTAAGGCATTCACTGAGGCAAAACAGCGTTATGGTGCGCCTTGTCTCGCTGACGAACTGCCTGAGTACAACGTCAAAACCATTGCCGCCAGCCTGCGACGTCAGGGACTTCGTGCAAAGGGTGCCCGGAAGTTCAGCCCGGTCAGCTACAGAGAACATGGCCTGCCGGTGTCTGAAAATCTGCTGAAACAGTATTTTTACGCGAGTGGCCCGAATCAGAAGTGGGCAGGAGACATCACGTATCTTCGCACCGACGAGGGCTGGCTGTACCTCGCGGTGGTGATTGACCTGTGGTCGCGGGCTGTCATCGGTTGGTCGATGTCGTCGCGGATGACAGCGCAGCTGGCCTGCGATGCGCTGCAGATGGCACTCTGGCGACGTAAGCGACCGGGAAATGTCATTGTCCATACAGATCGCGGCGGGCAATACTGTTCGGCGGACTATCAGGCGCTGCTGAAGCGACATAATCTGCACGGTAGCATGAGTGCCAAAGGATGTTGTTACGACAATGCCTGCGCGGAAAGCTTCTTCCACTCGCTAAAGGTGGAATGTATCCACGGGGAACGCTTTATCAGCCGGGAAATCATGCGGACGACGGTGTTTAATTATATCGAGTGTGATTACAATCGGTGGCGCCGACACAGTGCCTGTGGCGGTCTCAGTCCCGAACAATTTGAAAACCAGAACCTCGCTTAGGGCCGTGTCCACATTACGTGGGCAGGATCAAGCCTCGCCCAGCTAAATACAAATACCTTGATGAAAATGGTATTAAACAGACATGGACTGGTCAGGGTCGCACTCCTAAAGCAATGAAGGTTGCTTTGGATAGTGGCAAGAGTTTGGAAGATTTTGTGATTTGATATCAATTTTAAAATGCCGTTGACTCGTTTCGAGTTGGCGGTTTTTTGATATTGTAATTTTCTATAAATGATATACTTATTCCAGTATGTGAAAAGCTCAATAATAGCTCAGCATTCATGAGATTAAATTAGCTCATAGCCTAAAACCTCATTTGACCTCAATGCTGATCTTAACGCTATATGGGGTCGTAAAACAGCCATGAACCTTAGCTTATAAAAACATATTGGATAACAATATCAGGGTGTCAGAATACTCATTTTTGACTGCTTCGGCTTCGTGCAGGATAGCATACCGTAATTATTTGCATAGCGAGGATAATGCTCGAGTGAAAAGATTCTATGTGTATGTATTCGTGTAAAGAATTATTACCAATAGAAGGGGTTTATGATAGCATAAAAATCTTAAACATAAAAGCACTTCAAATGTTAACAACCATTAGCACAAGTAAAGAGAGTTATAATATTATGAACACTGATGCAGCCATGGATGAAGAGAGACGTAACATGATTTCTCGTAGTGGCACATGGTTTATTATGGTTACATTGACATTATCTATTTTCGTTTTATTTTATGCGATTTTTCTGGATAGAAGTCAAAATATTTTAGCCAAAAATCAAAGTGAAATATTTGCATTAGTCTATATTTTGTTCATTTCCACATTATGGCTCATCCGAACATTAAATCCTTTTTATCTCGACAAAAATTGGATGCGGAATGCATCAGTTCTTATTTTTACTAATGGGTTAATCTGGGGGGGGTTATTTTTTGCTATGTTATGGAAAATCGTCTTCTCGGACCTATTTTCCTTTGTATCATTATATTATTTTGCGGAGTTGTATCAGGCTATACCTTAAAACTAATTTCCATTTATAGCCTACCTGTTTTCAGCTCATTACTGTTATCTACATTTCTAAAAAATGGATCACTCCAAACCCTGAATATTTTCATTATTATATTAGGTATTTGGTTTATTGTGAAAACGAGTGATTCATTAATCAAACAAAGAATAAAAAGAGAAGTAGCGAATTCTTTAACTTTAGAAAAAAAAGTATTTAATGCGCGTTATCATGCTCAGACTGATTATTTGACCAATGTCTTAAATCGCCGAGGCTTTGAGAATGAACTAAAAGAGCAATATCAAAATTTGTAATTCAACAAGAACCTTTTGCAATCATACTTGTCGACATTGATTTTTTTAAGACTATAAATGACATTTTTGGTCATGTTGCTGGCGATGAGTGTCTTATAACTGTTGCTGATAAAATTCAGGATTGCATTAAATGTTTTGCCGCAAGTATTTCTCGATATGGCGGAGATGAGTTTGCTATCATAATAAATAATGCAACCAACAAGAAGGTCGATATGATTTGTGATCAAATAAAAACAGCTATCAATGAAAACAGCCTTAAATCTATAGGAAACAAACCCATTTCAGTAACGCAAGGAGCCTCTATTTGCAACGCAGGAAGCAACATAAACAACATAAACAACATAATAACCCGCGCTGATAAAGCACTTTATAAGGCAAAGCAAAATGGCAGGAATTGTTATCTCATTGCTGAATAATATATCATGCCAGAATGATATGATGACTTACTGCATTAAAAAATAAATGCTTAAAAAACAACCTTCAGTTTTCTCATATTAGATATATTCAGAGGTTTATTAATAATATAAACATATTATTTTAAATTGTTCAGAAAGCATAGAGTGAGCTCATGACAGGTGGTTCGCTCCAAGCTGGACTATATGCACGAACTCCCCGTTTAGTCCGACTACCACGCCATTTCAGTTAACTGTTCACTTGAGTCCAACCCTGAAAGACACGACGAATCGCCACTGGCGGTAGCCATTGGTAACTGGTTAGAGGAGTTGAGTCTTGATATTTAAGCCCTGTTGAGGCTAAACTAGAAGAACTGTTTTGGTTACTGCGCTCCTCCAAGCCAGTTACCTCGGTTCAAAATGTTTGCTGACACGGAGAACCGTCGAAAAAACCGCCCAGCAACGCGGTTTTTTCGTTTACAGAGCAAGAGATTACGATGATCCAAAGGGGATCTCAAGCACATACTTCCAGATTTGAGATAAAAAGATACGTTTAATAGTAGTTGTAACTCACATGAAAATATTCGAATAAAAATTATTGTATTATAAAACCGCATATTTCATTGATGAAGAACAACCTCATAAAAAAGCAAATTAAGAGAATAAGAGAAATAAATTGATAACATTACTCGCACATTTATCTAAGAGCAGAGTAGCTCATAACACCGTGGCAAGCACTATGTCAATAATGCCATACTCTATGATTAGAGCGATCATTGTTGTTATTTCAACTGTAGTATTTCACCTAGGCTATATAAAAGAATCTGAATGGTTAAATAACCTCCAGCTCAGCATGCTAACTATGATGCCAATAATAATAAACATGTTATTTTCTTTCCATTGGTCCACGAGAAATAAAACTCCTCTTATCCTATCAATAGCTACAAACTTAACCGCATTAATGATGGTTACAGGGATGTTCTCCAATGAAACAACATTTTATCTTAATACAAGCATTCCAATATCAATAGCTTTATCCATAATAGTCAATGTTATAATTGAAAAAATATCATGGAGGAATGAAAAATTTCCAAACAAATTTCTACTCAATATGATGCTTGTAGTGACACCTTTAATTTCTATTTTATTTCTCAGCTTGGCTATCAAGGTATTGATGCCGACAAATCT
The DNA here is from genome assembly GCF_040786275.1 of Buttiauxella gaviniae. NCBI lineage: Bacteria > Pseudomonadati > Pseudomonadota > Gammaproteobacteria > Enterobacterales > Enterobacteriaceae > Buttiauxella > Buttiauxella gaviniae. Next base: position 66,433 of record NZ_JBFMVT010000001.1, on the reverse strand, counting down.
ATCAAATGCCCCTAAATATATTTCATCTTTAATTTATCCTGACAGTTACTCTAGCGGAATGCTTTATGAGCTAGCCCGAGGTTTCTCTTGGTTCTTAGGGATTCATGGGCAGCTTATGTTTCAAGATATTGGATATGAATTTATTAGGGAGTCGAATATAAATATAACCCAATGGGCGAATGGAACATCACACCTAAATATTCTTAACCAGTCATTTTATGATGTTTGGTGTTCAACTGGTGGCACAGGATCTACTTTAAGCTTACTGATATGCCTAATATTCTCCAGAGCAAAGCAATATAATAAACTAATCAAAACATCTCTTCCACTTGCTTTCTTTAATATAAATGAACCTCTTATATTTGGGTTTCCTATAGTTTTGAATCCTATTATGATAGTTCCATTCTTATTAACACCGTTAGTAAATTATAACATCGCATATGCAGCAACAGCATATGGTGTGATAGAACCTATGCATAACCTTGTGGGATGGGCCACGCCGCCACTAATTAATTCTTGGGTTGCCACTGGTGGTAATATAACCGCCGTTGCATTACATATTTCCATTATTTTTTTTGGCGCTCTAATTTATTACCCATTTTTCCGTATCATGGAAAAAATCACCACCTTAAATATTATTGATGCAATACCAGAAATATTACCAAGTAGCAATATAACAAAATCATCGTTAGATGTGGGTTTAATATCAAAAAGCCATCACCTAAACGAGCTGGATGAAATCATCGAAGCGCAGCTACAGATCAAAAAACTAACTAAATCAGGTGATTTTATACTTTTCTTTCAACCTCAGGTTCGAGTTTTTGACAAGAAAATTACAGCATTAGAAGTGTTATTGCGTCATAAGGGACATGACGGCAAAATAACGCCTCCATATTTCCTGTCTCATTATGAAAAATTAAATATAATGCCAGAGATGGATTTCTGGGTTTTGGAAAATGCCATTTCCCACGCACGGGAAAAACTTACATTTCTGCCAGGAATGACTTTATCTGTTAATATATCTCCACAAACAATTACCGACCCAAGATTATTGGTTATCGTGGATGATTTATTGCGTCAAGGCATTCCTTCGGGCTGCTATTTGGAGCTTGAAATTACTGAATCTCAAAAAATATCCAACCCTGAAAAACTAGGTTCTATAATATCAAATCTTCAAGAAAAAGGAGTAAAAATAGCTCTCGATGATTTTGGTAGTGGATATTCAACCTTATCATATTTATTAAAATATCAACTTGATAAAATAAAGCTAGATCGAACATTAGTTAATGGATTATCATTGCCACATGGAGGGAAATTCCTGAACCAAGTAGTTAACCTTTGTCGCACATCCTGTTCCAATATTTTAATTGAGGGTGTTGAGACCGAATTGGAATATACTGAATGCGTCAAATCCGGCATTGACTCAATACAGGGTTTTTTATTTTACCGCCCTATGCCTAGTGAGGAAATAAATAAACTACTATTACAACACTCATAATTTTCACGGCACTGTTGCAAAGATCGTGATAGTGAAGCCTCTGGTGTTGCTGAAGGACTTTAAATTTCAAACACTCTGCTCACCAGACGCATCTCGCCCAGGGGATGGCCCAAGTAAAATGATTCAGCCTGTCCTTTACGCAGCGCTCGCATGACTTCGAGCCCTTTTATCGTGGCGTAAGCCGTTTTCATTGATTTGAATCCCAGTGTGGCATTGATTATCCGTTTCAGTTTGCCGTGGTCATACTCAATCACGTTGTTCCGGTACTGTAGTGGATCACAAAATCAGGACACCGGAATAACCTGCTTCCACTTTTCTTCATGCAAACAAGGCGGTAAACCACCGTTGTTCGTATGAGGGCGATAAACGTTGTAATAACTATTTATCCACTGGTTTATATCGCGTACTGCAAGACTAAAATCACCATAACCACCTTTTGGTAACCATTCACTTTTAAGGCTGCGAAAGACTCTTTCCATCGGCGAATTATCCAGACAGTTCCCTCTGCGACTCATACTTTGCATTACCCCATAGCGCCAGAGTAACGTTGTGTATTTATTGCTTTTATATTGAGCACCTTGATCGGAATGAAACAGAAGACGTTCATTACGCGGCCGTGTCTCCAGGGCATTACGCAAAGCCCTGCACACCAAATCAGCATCAGCGGTTAATGAGAGGGCTGAACCGATGATCCGGCGTGAATATAAATCAACAACAAGTGCGAGATAGCACCATCTGTCCTGCAGGCGAATAAAGCTGATATCACCACACCAGACGCGGTTTGGTGCGTAGGGGTTAAACTGCCGGTTCAACAAGTTCGGTAATGCCGGGCTGTTGTCTTCATTTAACCGGTAGCGATGTTTAACAGGCTGGAGACTGGTCAGCCCACATTCCTGCATCAGTCGGCGCGCCAGCCACCGGCCTGCATTAACGCCACTCTGGCGCAACATCTGACTGATTGCCCGACTCCCTGCAGCGCCACGACTGAGAGCATGGAATGCTCTCACCCGACTTCGTAGTGCAATTCTTTGCACCTTAACAGGACGCTTCACCTGCGCGTAATAAACACTACGGCGAATACCGAATAAATGACAAAGGATCTGCACAGGCCACTTTGCTTTCAGCCGTGTGATTAGCGCGATAACTTTCCGGGAGCTTCGCTCATCAGCACGGCAGCCTGCTTTAGTATTTCTTTTTCCATTTCAAGACGCTTTATCTGCGCTTTAAGCTGCTGAATTTCGCGCTGTTCAGGGGTAATGGCATTGCCGACGGGCTCAATACCCTGAACCTCTTGCTTGTACAGACGTATCCATTTGCGCAAATGGTCAGGGTTGAGTTCGAGCGCCTGAGCAACTTCCCGTGCATCTCGCTGGTATTTAACAACCTGTTCGATAGCTTCGAGTTTGAACTCTGGGGAAAATGTGAGTTTAGTCCGACGAGTTTTGATCATGCATCACCTCACATTCACTGCTTTAACATTAACAGGATTTCGAGGTGTCCTGAATTACCGATCCACTACACTCGCTCAAAGCTGCCTGCCATGCCTACTTAAAAAACAGGCTTAGCGTAGGATATTTAATGAGATGGTCACTCCCTCCTTCCCGGAACTATGCTGAGGATAGGCTTTCATTCGGAGAACTATCATGGAAAACATTGCGCTCATTGGTATCGATCTGGGTAAAAACTCTTTCCATATTCATTGCCAGGATCGTCGCGGCAAGGCTGTTTACCGTAAAAAATTTACCCGGCCAAAGTTAATCGAATTTTTGGCGACATGCCCGGCAACGACCATCGCAATGGAAGCCTGCGGAGGCTCTCACTTTATGGCACGCAAGTTGGAAGAGTTGGGGCATTTTCCAAAGCTGATATCACCACAATTTGTCCGTCCATTCGTTAAAAGTAACAAAAATGACTTTGTCGACGCCGAAGCTATTTGTGAAGCTGCATCGCGTCCGTCTATGCGTTTTGTGCAACCTAGAACGGAATCTCAGCAGGCAATGCGGGCTCTGCACCGTGTCCGAGAGTCCCTGGTTCAGGATAAGGTAAAAACAACCAATCAAATGCATGCTTTTCTGCTGGAATTTGGCATTAGCGTTCCCCGAGGAGCTGCCGTTATTAGCCGACTGAGTACCATTCTTGAGGACAATAGTTTGCCTCTTTACCTCAGCCAGTTATTGCTGAAATTACAACAGCATTATCACTATCTTGTTGAGCAGATTAAAGATTTGGAATCCCAGTTGAAACGAAAGTTGGACGAAGATGAGATTGGACAGCGCTTGCTGAGCATTCCCTGCGTCGGAAACTGACAGCGAGTACTATTTCAACTGAGATTGGCGACGGGAAGCAGTACGCCAGCAGTCGTGACTTTGCGGCGGCAACAGGGCTAGTGCCTCGACAGTACAGCACGGGAGGTCGGACGACATTGCTGGGAATTAGTAAGCGAGGTAACAAAAAGATCCGAACTTTGTTGGTTCAATGTGCCAGGGTATTCATACAAAAACTGGAACACCAGTCCGGCAAATTGGCCGATTGGGTCAGGGATTTACTGTGCCGGAAAAGCAACTTTGTCGTCACTTGTGCTCTGGCAAACAAGCTGGCCAGAATAGCCTGGGCCCTAACGGCACGACAGCAAACTTATGTAGCATAACGGCAGAAATACACCGGTTTAAAGAATCACTGATCTGGTTTTGCGAATACTGATATTGATGATACTAACGGCCCACCGGCCTGTTGAGGAACCTGTAAAACGGAAAGGCTCATTGAAGCCGTATATTTTCTGGAGGTTCATCAGGCGCGGAACTCATCGAGGCGCGGGAATAAAATCCCATTCAGACGCCGGATAGATTCAAGCAAGCCAACTTATCGTCAAAATCGGTGTTGCAAAAACGGGAGTGACCATAGATTCCGTTTTCCCAGCGGACCCCAACTAGGACTTTATAAGCTATCAATCCCGCATCTCATCTTTTCTCATACCCTGTTCAGTTATTATGATAACTTCATGTGATGCATCCTTGATGCACCGGGCGTATCCATTCAGAACTTGATGTGTAAAAATTCTCTTCTATGAATTACTCCCTTAATAACAGTTAATTCCTGTACGTATTTAAAAACATTAACCTTTATTATACGTCCAGGCTTGTGTGATGATTTATTTAACTCATACGAATGCCTGATTATCAGGGGCATGCATTTTACTAATACGCTCCTCACAGGAAATTAAGTTAATTTTTTTAATGTATTTCAGGGGGCATTTTTAACTGTGCCATCTAGACTGCAAAAAAATGTAACAGATACGCTGTTTCAGGTGCGCCCAAACTGGAATGGTATATACTTATTAGTGAGTAGTGTGTTATTGACATAATTAGTGAGCCAAGCTCAGGAAGCATGAAGAAAGGATGATGAAAATAGGATATTAATTCAGCCAAAGTTAACGCTAAGTAACTGGCATGAGAGATATGCAGACCCGCGCCTGTACGTCTGCCATTCTATATCACCACCCACTCGTGCGTAATATGCATGCCAGTGTGTAATATTCCCTAGTGGACGCTGTGTAAGAAAATTTCATTTTTTAAAATGCAAATAAGCGTAATGTAACGTTAAGTAAAATTTATCAGGCTGTCGATTTTTAGTCTTAGGGGTGGTTGAGACTACAGGAGCGTAAAAAACGAGTATGTAGCTTATTACGCTGTTTTTATCAGGAGCAAGCATGGTGAACATTATTATAAACGACTATCCATGTACCTATACGACTTCTTTTCTGACCAAGGATTCATGGCTAAGATTAGGATTACTAAACTTAGTTGAAGAGTATGTCCATAATAAAAGATTAAAAGCCAATTTTGTTTTTTTTACAGCCGAATACTATTACGAGGTTCTGGAAAGAAAAGACTCCTTTTATGATACGGTATTCATTCTTTTTATCAGAGACAACCCCTATTCATTTCTCAGCGAGCTTCCTGCCCATCGTGTATCCATCTCAGTCTCACTTCAAAAATTGATTGGCTTACTTGATAACATAGACACATCTCGTTTTATTTTAGAAAGTCAGAACCCACATTTTCACCTCACTGAACGAGAAGCCACCTTTATTGCTTTTTCTACAATGGAGATGTTACCTGCTGAAATCAGTGTGAAAATGGAACTTCACATTAAAACCATTTACGATCTGCGCCTCAGTGTCTTAAAGAAGTTTGGCTGTTCAACGTTTAACAGTTTCAGTGTTATGATCCATAACCCGTTTTTTAAAACCTGGATGGCATCTCATTATCATAATATCAATAAACAATCTGATCAAAATTGTATAAGTCATGGAAAAAGCAGGGAATTTGCTTACCTGAACGAGGATTCAACCCGTTTTTTCTCTTAAGACGGCGCTAGCGGCTTGAAGGTCTTTTCATTGCCATGCCTCAAAATCTGGCATGGCATTTCTTACTTTGCCATGATGATAAAATCCGATTAATGTATTAACCGGGGTGTTTCTCAGCATCCGGATTGACCGTGGATTCCGCAATTGTACTCAGCTTGCTGTCCGCAGCTTTTTCTTCCTCAAGTGTCGCACCCAGCAACTTTTTGGCTTCAGAATAACCCAGCTGATGTGCCAGAGTACATAATGTGCCATATGCGGCAATTTCGTAATGCTCCACTTTCTGGGCTGCGGCAATCAGTCCCGCGTCACGGACAGCCCCTTTATCCACCCCGTCAATAACCTCCTGCGCCTCTTCTATCAGCCCTTCCATGGCCACACATTTGATCCTGGAGAGTTTAAGTCCCTCGACACTTTCCACAACCTGATCGATACGTTCAATCTGTCCGCGGGTCTCTTCAAGGTGATTGCGAAATGTCTCAATAAGTGAAGGGTCAGCTGCTGCACGGGCGAGTGTTGGCAGCGCTCGTGTTAACTGCTTCTCAGCACTATAAGTATCTGAAAGCAAGTGTCTGAATAACTCTTCGAGAGTTTTAAGTTGCATTTTTTGTTCTCCACAGTTGAGGTTTATTACTTAAATCCCACGCCTCATAGACGTTAATGAGGCGTTCAGGGTTTATAAAATTTATTTGAGAGTTCAGGGGAAGCCTCTCTCATTCCGGGAATGAGAATAACCTTGCGACAATCTTCCTGTTTCTTTTCAAACATCTCATAACCACGAGCTGCATCTTTCAGGGGAAGATGGTGAGTAATTATTTCTTCAGGATGCAACAACCCATTTTCAATCAACTCAAGTAACTCAGGCAGAAATGAATGCACATGAGTCTGGCCCATTTTAAAGGTCAACCCTTTATCAAAAGCATCACCAAACAGAAAACCATGAATAAAACCGGCATAGACACCCGGAACGCTGACGGTGCCACCTCGCCGGACAGCGGCAATGCACTGTCTGAGCGCCTTGCCGCTACTCCCTTCTAATTTCAGACTGGTCAAAACTGTTTCCGTCAGGCTACCTTTTGCTTCAAAGCCGACGGCATCAATTACCGCATCAACCCCTCTCTGCCCTGCGGATTGTTCAATAATCAAACCAGCAGGATCGTCAACTTCATCAAAGTTAACGGGAATAACCCCATAACGTTCTTTCGCAAAGGCAAGCCGATAGGGATGATGGTCAATCATGAAAATTTGTTCCGCACCTGCCAGGCGCGCACAGGCTGCACTCAAAAGACCGACCGGACCTGCACCGAAGATAGCGATGCTTGAACCCTGCGTTACGCCGGCATTTTTAACTGCCTGCCAGGCAGTAGGAAGAATATCTGACAGAAACAAAACTTTATCATCTGCCAGCAAATCCGGGACTTTGAATGGACCTGTATTCCCCTTAGGTACACGAACGTATTCTGCCTGGCCTCCAGGTATGCCGCCATACATTTTGCTGTAACCAAACAAGGCCGCCGGTGGCGTAATTTGCTTTCGATTCAGCGCCGATCCCTTTCCTGAGTTCGTCGTTTCACAGGCGGCATATTGTTGCATATGGCAGAAAAAACACTCCCCACAGGCAATAACGAAGGGAATGACAACACGATCGCCTTTTGACACCGCAGTCACATCCTTTCCGGTCTCCACAACTTCGCCCATGAACTCGTGCCCAAAGATATCACCCTGTTCTGTCGTGGGAATTTTGCCTCGATAAAGGTGAAGGTCCGAGCCACAAATCGCTGTAGCCGTCACCCGCAGAATAATATCGTCTGATGCTTCTATGGCGGGGTCGGGATGATTATCAACGCTTACTGAATGGGGGCCGTGATAGGTCAGTGCTTTCATAATTTCTCCTGCGCAAGCCGGTTCAGGCACAGCAAAAGTGTAGTTGTTCTTGACGAGAATGCTGGGGCGGCTCAAGGACATCAGACATTAGTTATCCCCAGAAAGGGTGCATAACACTGTGCACAAGAATGGGAGAAATCACGTAGCAGGCTGTTTCATAGGAGAATCCGGTGACCACGGTTATGAACCTGATGCGGGTTCCAGTGCTCACCGGAGAGCAGGTTAAATATCTTAAAAATAGTCACTGAAAATTCAAAGCGGACGCTTATCAAGGACGAGGCGACGAGGTTGATGACGATAACCCAACATCCCCATGGCACCCGCAATCACAGCCTCAACAATTAACATGAAAAAGGTAAACCAGCTCGCTTTAGCAGTAGCGGCTGCGGCTTTCTCTCCCGCTTCACGTGCTTTTTGTTCCGCCTGTTTTTTCAGTTCTTCATATTTTGCCTGGGCCGCCTGATAATTTTTCTCTGTCTGAGCGACTATTTGTTCAGCCTCAGCATCACTTTTACCAGTGCGGGCGACAATGATATTTTTCAGCGCATCACGGTCGGCAGCCTGGAAAGTTGCACTGTTTCTGTCAGCAAGGCCTTTTAGAAACTGCGTGAGGTCTCCGCCCTGAGCCATCTGGCTCTGCGCATTGTTCCCTTCAGTTTGTACCTGTTGCTGCAAGGCCCCGGGTCGTAGCTCCGGTTTCCCGGTCTGGCGCAAAGTGGTTTCCAGTTGATTCTGTAAATCATCTAGATTGAGATCGCTGTCGTTAAGTTTTTCTTTTGCCATCTGCGTGACAGAAGGCGCTACCGCCGCAACACCACTACCCAGCGTCTGTATGCCACTTCCGATCGCACTTACCGCGCCGGTGAATGCACTATTGGCGACAATGAGCAAAAAACCGGTACAGATAAGAGTGTTAACGCCAAACATCAGTACGCCATGCATGGTTCCTTCACGAAAAGCAAGTCGACCGCTGGCATACCCCCCTACGGCAATAGCAAGCAGCATACTCAGACCCGTCCAGATTGCAGCTCCGGTTGCAATACCATCCAGTGGGTCCTGTTCTTTGAGGGGATCGATGGTACTGGCACCGATTGCTGTCCCGAGTATCGCCAGTAATAAATAAACAACCATAGAAATAACCACACCGGCGAAAATTGCACTCCAGGAAATACGTTTTAAAGACACCTCATTCAAAGTGTTGTAGGTTGTGTCGTAATGCCTTTCATCCGGAGCATGATAATTTGTCATTTTTACTCTCCAACGTTTTCAGGGTAATTAGAAACATGCAGTGTTAAATATTCTTCGATAAAACACATGATGAATATTAAGAATAGTCTCACTATCGATAAGATGAATTTAAATAGTTACCGTGCCGATATTATCGTTGACCAGACGGCATCGGTTTTTTACGTGGGAAATAACTCAGGACCTGCGATATCTTCCGACAGTGACTATGCTTAATGGGTATTCAGTTCCTGAAGAGAGTGAAAAATGTCAAAGAAAGATCAGTATCAGATGCAAAACCCATTAACGCAGTATGACAATGGTAACTATCCGAAACAGAAGCAACCCTCACCGGGATTACAGCATAAAATGAACCCGGTTCCTGATTGTGGCGAAGAAACCTATCGGGGAAGCGGGAGGTTGAAGGGACGTAAAGCACTGGTAACCGGTGCCGATTCCGGAATTGGTCGTGCGGTCGCGATAGCCTATGCCCGTGAAGGCGCTGATGTGGCCATTAACTATCTTGAAACTGAACAGTCTGATGCAGAGGAAGTTGCTCGCCTGATTGAAGATACGGGTCAAAAGGTGTTCATGTTGCCGGGTGATCTCAGTGATGAAATTATCGCCCGTAAAGTCATTGAAGAGGCAGGAAAAAAGCTGGAAGGTCTGGATATTCTTGCGTTTGTTGCGGGTAAACAAGTCGCAGTGGAATCTCTGGCAAATCTGTCGACGGAACAACTGACGACAACCTTTGCAACGAATGTATTTTCTCTTTACTGGATGGTTCAGCAGGCTCTTCCTGTGCTCCCTGCCGGGACCAGTATTATAACAACTTCTTCCATTCAGGCTTATCAGCCCAGCGCACATTTGCTTGATTATGCTTCGACAAAAGCAGCTATCCTCAATTTTACACGAGGACTGGCGAAGCAGGTTGCAGAAAAAGGTATCAGGGTAAACTGTGTTGCTCCCGGCCCCATATGGACTGCTTTACAAATATCAGGCGGGCAGCCTCAGCAAAAGATACCTCAGTTTGGACAGCAAACCCCGCTTAAAAGAGCAGGTCAGCCTGCCGAACTGGCACCTGTTTATGTCTATCTTGCTTCGCAGGAATCAAGTTATGTCACAGCAGAAGTTCATGGAGTAACAGGTGGTGAACATCTGGGGTAATTAATCGTGAGTGAGAATGACCAGAGACTGGCGAAGAAAAAATTTTACACATAAAAAATTGAGATTTTTTCGGGGCTGAAATAATTTGACTATTATCTGTTAAATAAGTAAATGATTTCTATGATAGTTAACCATATGGTTTATTTTCCGGGGCGCGCTAAACCTTATGGATATATTTCCGGCAGCACGAATCTTGCCAATTCTGTCTGTCCATCGGTGTCAAAAAGACACAGCTCCACCCGCCGGGCATGTGCCGAGAAAGACGCAAAAATCGCCCCCTCTCCATCGAAATTAGCCCCTGGTAGCTGACCGTTCCCGGCCAGGATGTTAAAATTTTTTACGAGCTTCATTAGCCTTTCCTTAATAAACTAAAATCCATAAAAAGTAGCAATAACTTTTTAGCTTTCGGGATCCTTAATCAGTATTAACAACACAGGTACGCCAGAGTTGAAGGAATTTAGGTCGATACTATCCATAAGAAGCACCTCCTTTTCGCGCAAAATATCCCGATACCGCCGGTTCGCCAGGGGTTTAGATAAAGGGATTTCCGTCTGCGCCCACAGGCCGTCGGAGGCAAAGTGAGGCCGCCATGCAGCGCCTCAAAAACCAGCCGCGGGGCAATCATAATGAATGCATCACTGTCGTTCAGCCGGGCAAACCCAATCACGTTATTCGCCCGTTTCCCGATTGCTGAAAGCGGCAGATAATCGCCCTTACGAAACAAATCTGGCTTGCCCTGACGTAAGCCCAGCATGCAGGCTGTGGTTTGCAACTTCACTTTTCCGTCAAGCCAGTCCTCTTCTGCGTTGAAATTCGGCAACGCATCTCCTGCAAGCATGTGCTCCAGCAGGGCGAAATCGGGTTCCCGGAGATTATCGGGATCGACAAGACTGAAGCTCAGGGTCTCACTCCCCTGATAGATATCCGGCACGCCAGGAGCCGCAAATTTGATAACTGCCAGAGTCAGGCTGTTCACCAGTCCAGCGCGCATAAACGGCTCTAGCCCGTCACTAAAGATCTGAAGAAACGCCTCATTTTCCGGGCTGAGCAAATGTCGGACGTAGTCCAGCACTACATTTTCATATGCTTCATTATTATCGACCCAGTCCATGTGCAACTTGGCCTCTCTTAATGCCTTTTGGACAAATTCAACAAAACGGGCTTCCAGGGCATGAAGCGCTGTTTCATCGTCCAGAGCCAGCGTGGCAGGCCAGACCCCGGCCAGCGCCTGATACAACATCCAGGTATCCACGCCGCGTGGCGCCGTGCCATCATTAAGAAAGATGACTTTTGTCTGGTTCATCTGACGACACTGCCCGATGCAGATAGCCCACATTTCCGGGGCTTCGGTAAAGCGGTATGGCTGAAGTTTATGCAAATTAGTAATGGCTTTTTTATCATTCAGATTTAAAATCGTTGCCTCACGGCCCCGATAACTGTCACGCGTCAGCGGGTAAAAATTATCGGCGTAAAAGAAAGCGGGTTTGCGGGTCTGCCCTGATGCCAATTTCATCGTTTTCCAGCAGTTTTTCAAACGTGTTGCCAAGAAACGGTAACGTCAACCGGCGTGTCCAGTCGATATCAAAGTGTCTGGCAAAGCAGGAATTTTTGCCATGCTCTAGCACGTCGCGCCACCAGGTATTTTCCAGCGATGACGCCATATGGTTTGGCACAATATCAAGAATCAGACCCAGCCCATGCTCCTTGGGCGTATGAGCCAGGCAGTCAAAGCCCTCCCGCCCCCCAAGAGCGGGGTCAATCTCGTTAAAATCGGTAATGTCATACCCTGCCAGGCAAAACCCTCTGCCAGCGCCCTGGCAACATGTTTCTACGGGTTAACGGCAAAATCCTCGTAATACGCGTGCGTTTCCCCGGTGGCAAAAACGTGCGCCGCATTATGTAAATCATCGTTCCATTCCGTCGTAAACAACGGCACTGAGCCATCTTCTTCACGGGGGTGAAGGAAAATCACATTGCGACTGTCTTCGGTCGTCAGGTGAATTTGCCGGCTGGTGATTTCGGCGCGGATACGCTGCGCAATCTCATTCAGTACATGTTATCTGATGCGTCATCGATATGGTCTATCGTATCAAAGCGCAGACCGTCGAGGTGATATTCTTTCAGCCAGTAGAGCGGAGCTTTAACGATATACCGCCGCACCGCATCCACGTCATAGGCAATACCCGGCTCCCACGGCGTCATCCTTTTTTTGTGGAAAAATTCCGGCGCGAACAGCGGCAAATAATTACCTTCAGGGCCGAAGTGGTTAAGAACAATATCCAGCACCACTGACAGACCCAAACCGTGGGCAGCATCGATAAATGCTTTGAATTCTTCAGGCGTACCGTAGGCAGAATGCGGGGCATACCGCAATACGCCATCATAACCCCAGCCACGATTACCACCGAATTGGGAAACCGGCATCACCTCAATCATGGTGATACCCAGTTCGGCCAGATAAGGCAGCTTTTCCCTTGCCGCACTGAAAGTGCCTTGCGGGGTAAAGGTGCCGAAATGGAGTTCATAAATGACGCTTTCTTCCCACGGGCGCCCCTGCCACTGGGCGTTTCGCCACGCGTATTGTTCGGGGTCGATAACCAGCGATGGTCCTTTAACATCACTTTTCTGTGCTCGGGAGGCAGGGTCAGGCACTTCCCTGCCGTCAGCAAGCACGAAATGATATTCTGCACCCGGCAAGATCCCTGCCACTTCAAGTTCGAACCAGCCATCCTTCGCGGTTCTCAGCCCGCGTTTCGACATCCATTCTCAGCGAGATGCTTGCCTGTCCGGGAGCCCAAAGGCGAAAGCGCACAACGCCGTCTTCTATAAATTCACTGCCCCAGCTTTTAATAAATGTGTTGGCTTCCATTTGACGGCCTCGTTTAACAAAATGAGCTCTTCATTCTGTAAGGTAAAGCTGGTCGAGTTTTGCGCAGATATGAATGTCAGTACGAGAATGGTCTTAAAAGTGAAGGCGACCGAAAGGTCGCCTGATATTATTTTTTCGTGGTTTTGTGTTTCGCTGTTTTTATCTTCGCCACTTCATTCTCGATGGGAGGGACGCTACCGAGATCGGTGCCGGTAACCGGATTCACTTCGGGGTCGGAAGCCGTACGATTAGCCAGATTGTCCAGATTCACTTTTTGAGCGGCAGAAAGCGTCACGCTGGCTGAGCCATCACCGCCATCGACAGCAGGTTCGGGATTCGCCACGAAGGTAAAGTTCTCGTCAGAATTCCAGCTCCCGCGCATATCGTTGCCTTCTGACATGTTGTAATACACGGTGGCGTATTTTTCGACTGGAGGCAGTTTCCCCGGCGGGAAGTTATTTCTGATGGCATACAAGGCTTTTTCAAAAGATATCTGGTGCGCCACTTCACGGGTCATTAAAAAGCCCAGCGCATCCTTCACCCCCACATCGTCCGTCAGATTAATCAGTCGCTCATAGAGGATTTTGGCACGGGCTTCAGCGGCGATATTGGAGCGTAAATCAGCGGTAACCTCACCGATAGTGTCCACATACGCTGCGGTCCATGGCACGCCGGCAGAATTTGTTAATGCCGGTCCGCCCCCGTACAGTAGCGAAGTCAGATGGCTGTCATTACCGTTACCCGTGATGGTGCGGTACAGTTCGCCTTCCTTTTCCGTTCCTTCCGCCAGCGAGCCTTTCGCCCCTTTATTGAGCATACCAACCAGAGAGCCGATAATTTCCAGGTGGCTTAATTCTTCCGTGGCGATATCCATTAGCATATCTTTGCGACCCGGATCTTCGTCGCCCAGTCCCTGAGTAAAATACCGGCAGGCTGCCGCAAGTTCACCCTGCGGGCCTCCAAACTGTTCAAGCAAAAGATTGGCAAGACCGGGATTAGGACCCGCAACCCGAACGGTATATTGCAACTGTTTAACGTGTCTGAACATAGCTCACTCCACTTAAGGGAAAGTCTCAGGGCCGGTTCTTAGTCCGGTCTCCCGTCATGAAAATCTTATTTTTTTGCTTCCACACCCGGTGCAGCTGAACGCACCATGAACTGTTCAGTCACGTCCGGAAGATGGGACAGCAACCACTCAGCCATGGCCACTTCCTGGTCACGGATCTGAGTAAAAATCCGGACACCCTCGATGTCTCCCACCACTTCCGCGGCTGCAATTAGCGAGGTATAGCTGGCAATTTCCATGTTTTCAAACACGAATCCACTGATCGCGCCTTTAACGATTTCGTCTTCCGCCAGCATGCCACCCATAGCCTGTCCCATTGCAGTCAGTTTTCCCACCGCATCTTTAATCACCGAACTGGAGGTGTCATAACGATCAATGACAGACTGAAGGAGAGTCTGTTGCTGTCGCGTCTCATCAATATGTTGTTCAATTCGGGTTTTCAGATCGGGGTAATGATCAATACGGCTGGCCATTTTTTCCAGCATACTTTCTGCCTGTTTTTCCATGGCATAAGCATCTCTTACCCAGTCAAGGTAGTTCTCTTCGTGTGTCATAAGGCACCTCTTGAATTAGTGAAATTTCGTATCGTAAACGGCTTAATATTCAGATCATTGAAAACAGGGCTTGATAGCGGCATTAAGACTGTTCGGCAATGACGGTTAATTTTTCATCCGTGGCTTTTTCTTCTTGCAGTGTTTCTGCAAGCAGTTTCGCGGCTTTTTTATATCCCAGTTTTACAGCCAGGGCGTGGAGTGTGCCGTAGGTGGCGATTTCGTAGTGTTCCACTTTTTGGGCGGCCCCTATCAGCCCGGCATCCCGAATTGGACCAGCTTCGACAGAATCAATGATTTCCTGCGCTTCTTCGACGAGACCTTCCAGTGCGTGGCATTTCATGCGTTTGATTCGTACACCTCCGGTGTTTTCAACTAACTCATCAAGGCGCTCAATTTGCCCGCGAGTTTCTTCCAGATGCAGATTAAAGGCGGCAATAAGCTTCTCATCTGTGGCTGCGCGTGCCATTTTAGGCAGGGCGCGGATGATTTGTTTTTCGGCACTGTAAACATCAGAAAGATCATGAATGAATAAATCTTCGAGTGTTCTAATCGTCATAATAAATCTCTCTGGCTGTGGGAAGGGGCAATAGAATATTCATTCTATTTTTAACAATATTAATCATGGCATAATTTTGGGGTCTGACTATTCATCACGAAAAAAAAGGTGAGCAGGGTTCTCGTTCAGTGTAACGATTACAGCCGGCTCTGATAGATTGAATCTATGTAACTTTTTGAAAAAAATGATTAAAATGATTCTTTTATAGTGTGAAAATCAAGGGGAAGGTAACGTGACGGAAAAGTCTTAAAATGACATCCTTTAGATTGCAGTGAATGATATACAGAAAAAGTTACACCATGCCGGGCTAATTTTTATCGGCAAAAATAAATTTTAATAACGTTCCCCAACTCTTTCTGGCAGTGAAATGATTGAGTGCTACAATAAAAATGATGTTGAGGATTCATATAAAACATAAGGATATGTCAACATAATGACTCTCTGCTTGGCCAGGTTTATATCCTGGTCTTTTTTTCATAGATCCCGCCAGCTACAATATCTCTATTTGAGCTCATATGAATAAAATGATGGCTCATCAAAATCACACCTTGAATATGAAACACTGAGTTATGATTTCAATTAAATTTGCTGCCATGTAAATTACTCAACATATGCTGGTAAGTGAAGCTTAAATCACACATTAAAAATAATCGCATTCATCATTAATTTACGCTGATATCTTTTATAGAATTGGCAATCTGTAATTATTTTTAGTGGGTCGTCCCTCGGATCAACATGCTCCGCATCAATATCTTGATAGTCCCGGCTTATTGCCCTGACTCTGGCAATTTCTGTCGGTAATTCAATAGCGGTAGCATCAACTCTTATCGTCTCAATCTAATGCATGAGCAGTTCACGGCCGACCTCTTTCCCTTTTGCTTCAAGCAACGCAACAAGTGACGGAATGAATACGACAACCATTTCAGTAAGTTTCCGCTAATGGGCTTTGTTAAATAAATAAGATCCCGGGCGAGCGGATCTATAGCTGCTCGGTTTTTCAGGCAATACGCACGCTTTCTGGCATACCTGCCATCCTCATTTTGTTCAGTGCACGTACCATGGCCATAGCCTCTGCAACCTGACCATCGTAGTCACGCAGCGTCAGTGAACCGTCTAATAGCTGTTTTACCCTGTACATCGCCGTTTCCGCTATCAAGCGATAGTTGTAATCTGTTGTCCATTTCCATCGCGCCTTACTCCCGGTCAGCCGTTGATTTGCAACCGCACGGTTACGGTCTGCGTACTCACCAAGCCAGTAACCCGCTCCCTTTCGGGGTGGGATAAGCGCGCTGATTTTCTTACGTCGCAGTTCATCGTGACATAACCGGGTATCATAAGCGCCATCCGCAGCGGCTGACCTGATTTTTCGGTGGGTCCGCCGGATATGGCACGGGAAGGTTTCTGAGTCCGAGGCGTTGTTTAGCGACAGGTCTGCACAGATGATTTTATGTGTTTTGCTGTCAACAGCCAGATGCAGCTTTCGCCAGATACGACGACGCTCTTTGCCGTGCTTTCTGACTTTCCATTCACCTTCACCGAAGACCTTCAGCCCGATGGAATCAATCACCCGGAGCGTAATTTCGCCTCGGGTCGACGTTTTGAAACTGACATTAACCGACTTTGCCCGTTTGCTGACGCTGGTGTAATCAGGGCTGCGCAGAGGAACGCTCCTTAGGGCAAATATGGAATCGATAAATCCCTGCGCAGCTCTCAGGGTTAGCCGGAATACACGTTTAATCACCAGAACAGCGGTCATGGCAAGGTCAGAATAACGCTGAGGTCTTCCCCGGGATGAAGGTGTTGCTAAATCATACCAGGCCTGAATAGCCTCGTCATTCAGCCAGAAAGTGAGGGAGTCACGGTTGATGAGGGCTTTGTTGTAGGTGGGCCAGTTGATAATTTTGAACTTTTGCTTTGCCTCGGAGTTACCTGCATTGTCATGGGTACGTGATTTGATCCTGCAACACAGTAAAAGTTCTATTTAATCAACAGAGCCTTAACCAATTAGTAATTCCTTTACAATCAAATGTATGCACATATTTTATGTGAAAATATGTGCATACAACATATTTATAACAATCTGTTTTTAAGTTAAACCTCCTGACTGACGAAATTCATGCATTTTGACCTTCTCGGCTGCCATTTTCCCAGCAATAAACGCGTGGTCTGAATTGTAGTACTCCCACTCGCTGTACCGCCCCGCCAGAGTGATATCTTGTTTGAGCAACCAGCTTCGCACCGTCTCAACGTTGGCTTTTCGCTGATGGTCGTAAATGACATAGGCATAAGGAATGTCGATTTCATTCGCTGTGATGACTGCATCCTGTGCGGTAAAGATCCCCACCGCGATGCACTCATTGACACATCTGTTGATCAGCGCCTGCCCCTCAAGCGGCAAAGGCTTGCTCGCGGAATAGGTGATTTCACAGGTTAGCCCGCATCCCTCTGCCGGACTACAGTCTGGGCTTGCGTTGCCCTGCACAAAAATTCGGTGAAATATGGTATTACCGGCAAAATAGATCCAGTGCTTATCAGTTAAATTGGCACGCCCTATTCCTAAATTGACGCATCGCACCGAAACATGCTGTAGCCCTTTTGCTGCGGCTCTGACTTCCGCCGGAACGTCTTCACCCATCAGGCCAATCAGTTCGGGCAGCGGCATGGTGCTAATCATCTGTTCGTACCTGTACTGCCTGCCATCGGCGAGTACGGCGATGTGCTGATGGGGAAATATTTGCGTCATTTCAGCGTCGGTTTCTACCGTCGCTTTGATATGCGGCAGGAACCCCGACATTAAAGCCTGGAAGCCCCCTTTTAACGGATAGCCAAAACGCGCATTTGGCCCCATGGGTTTGCCCGCTGGTTCAATCGCACCCTCGATAATTTGCCCGAGATCGGGAAGTGGCACACGCCCGCCAAGCCACGAGGTTTCCATTTCAGCAAGCGGGACTTTCCAGAGTTTTTTGTTATAGGGAATAGCAAAATGCTTCGCGATGCCCTCACCCCAGGTCTGGTAAATGAACGCCTCGAAACTATCATTGCGACAGCTTTGTTTAGCCCCGCTGGCAGAGGTGAAAGCAGGCACCGCACCGTCGGCACAGCAGTCCGACACGATATGATCTGGCCTGAGATTATGTGTTTCCCCAGGCGTCCCGTATCTGGCGTCTATGGCACCCAGAATGCATTCTTTAATGATATCCGTCGGTAAGCCATAAAGTGCCCCCTGGAATGGGTAACGCGTAAACACCCCATCGGTATAAACCCAGGCTTCACGTTCTTGCCAGTGAATATTATCGCCCAACAACATTTTATAAAGATCAAGAACGTACGGATCATTTGAAAACATAATGTGACCCGCATAATCGAAGGTAAATCCGTTATCTTCGACAGAACGGCACCAACCGCCCACCGATGCGTTGCGCTCCAGCAACAGTGCATCGCGACCATAATGATAGGCAGCGCTTAATCCCGTTGGCCCGGCCCCCAGAATCAAGCAACGCACCGGGGAAGCGGTTGTCACAGGCGCAGGCATCAGGCGTAAACCCTTTTTCAATGGCGAAGCAATATCGGTATTCGCCGCAGGCTCGTACATGCACTTTTCCTGTTGCACAAGCCGGAGTTCTTTCTGGATAAGACCGTGCATAGTCTGGGCGGTAGCATCCCAGGACGTTGCGCAAACAATGGTTTTCATCTCTTCACTTTGAATAACCCTGGCGTCGGGACGCATGTCTAAAGCCTCTTCACACGCGTGAATAAAGCTTTCATGACTCTGCGCGATAGCCACCACGTGCCCGTAAGGTTCCACGACGTCAGTAATCGCCGTACTGACTACGGGCAAACGGGCGGCCATATACTCCAGCACTTTCGTTGGGCTGATAAAACGTGTGGATGCGTTAATCGCAAACGGCATCAAACAGACATCCCATCCGGCAAGAAATTGTGGCAACGCCTGATAAGGCTGCATGCTCAGATAGTGAATATTGTCTCTTTGCGGCAGCTTCTGGGGGTCGATTTTCACCACCGGGCCAACCATAACGAGTTGCCACTCAGGATGAGCATCGGCAAGGGCCGCGAGCAACTCCAGGTCCATGCGTTCATCAATCACACCGCAATAACCCAGACGTGGGTGTGGCAGCGAATCCTGGAGTGGGTGGTGATTGGTTCTGTCGAGCGCCTGTTCAAAGTGAATGGCATCAACGCTACTCGGGAAGCAGTGAACATTGTGGTGTCTGCCTACTTTTGCGCGATACAGACTCGGCCCGCCGGTAAAGACAATATCTGCCCGCGTAAGCAATGCCGACTCGCGTTGTAAAAGCTGTCGGGGCGCTTTTTCAAAAGCGGAGAGTTCATCCATACAGTCATAGACCACCAAAGACGGCGTAAATACGGTCAACAGTGGCAGAGCCATCGGCGTATAAAACCAGACAATCGGGCTGTCATTTTCATCTAACAAATCCGCCAGTAGCGGCTGCATATAGGCAATCTGGCCGTCGTGAAACCCTTGCAACTCCAGAGGCGTGTGTGGCCGAACGACAGTCACATTCGGTGCCGGTTCGCTAAGATGCAAACCCGCTGTCTCGGATGAGAATATGGGCTCTTCAATAAAATAGATGTGATAGTGCTGCGCCAGACGGGTCATTAAATGCTGGGGGCGCTGAAAGACAAAATCCCATCGTAAGTGGCTAAAAATAACAATGTTTTTCATGATGATTCTGTTTACCCTGGCACGTTCTGTCGCGCCTGTTAGCCTGTGGAAAAGATGCAGCATATGCTGAGCTCGCAAGAGAGCAGTGGCATAAACGGTATCCAGTATTCGAGCACATGGATCGGCGCCATCGCGGTCGAGATCCCATAATCCGCAGTGATTCCATTGGGTATGATCTTCCCAGTCAGGCCTGTCGACGACGGGATAAAGACATATTCCCAGCAGGTCGACATCATTGAGCTGTGCCTGTGCAATTTCCGATGCAATTTGGCTAATCCATGCCCCGCGCCCACTTCCTACATGGCTGGTCTCGGCTAGCAAAATGGGGCGTTGATAGCGTTGATGTAGCTCATGCAACATGTCGTGCAGCCGCCGCCGCCGTGGGTCACCAAGGTGCCAATACAGACGACGGTTGCTCGCGCTATCCCACTGATTGTCGTGGTAATAATTTGCGCCAATCAAATCCAGATAGCGCGATGCGCCTCCAAGCTCCGGTTCGAGAACGCCCGACAACATATCCCAGGCCTGGTATTGCGCCATCCGCTGGCGCGCCACATGGTCTCGCCCCTCGGGGCTGTCATCTTCATTGGCAATAAATACGATGGGGTCACAGTGCATTATTCTGGCCCGGGGATCGGCGGACCATATGGCATCACACGCCGCAAGTGTTGCCCGCACCAATTGGCGTTTACTTTGTATTCCGGTAAATTCGCATGGAGGCGTTGAGCACGGAAATACCCCTACCGACATCCCCCAACTGAAAAACGAAATTTCATTCATCGGTGAGTAAACGGGGGAGTGCGTATAAAAGGGCCGTAAAAACTGAGCCAGCGCACCGCAAAAGCGAGCAAAGCGAGGAATAAAATCCTGCGAAAAAATATCTGAATCTTCAGGCCAGCCGTAATGGCAAATCGTCCAGCACACCTGAATCCCCACATCCTGAGCGGCCGCCATGCGTGTCGCAACAGAGGTAAAATCATATCCCTGCTCACCTTCAGCCAAACGCCAACCCACACTTTCCCTGACGGTAGAAATATTAAAAGCTTTAAGTGCCTGATAATCTTGCCGGGCCCGAATGTAATGCCCTGTGGTTTCGTTCATTGATACTGTGGTACCAAACTTCGTTGTATGATCAGCACCTTCAAAGCCGCCTTGCCAAAAGCTATTAAAAATATTCATTCCACTGTCCTGCACGTGTGGTCCGGCAAATTAAAGCAAAGCCAGGGTAACGTGGCATAAAGTGGCTATACCACGCACCTGTGAATGTGAAGAAGTAAGAGTGAGATAACTTATCGGGAATATTCTTCGCGTACGGAATGCCATTTTGTATGGCTACCCATTTTGCCCATTGCGCCTGCCAGTACGGCTTCGACAATTAACATAAAGAAGGCAAACCAGCTTGCTCTTGCGGTTGCTTTTGCCGCTTTTTCTCCCGCTTCACGTGCTTTTTGTTCAGCCTGTTTTTTTAATTCTTCATATTTCGCGCGGGCATCCTGATAGCTTTTTTCCGTTTGTGCGACAATCTGATCGGCTTCTGCATCGGTTTTACCGGTGCGTTTAATAATAATATTTTTCAGTGCTTCACGGTCTGCAGGTTGAAATGTGCTGTCATCTCTTTCAGAAATTCCTTTAAGAAAACCAGCAATATCATTGGCACCAGTGTTATTTGCCGCACCGTTATTCTGTGGCGCGGTTGCTGATGAATCTGGATTACCCGTTTGGGCAAGCGTTGTTTCAAGTTCATTTTGTAAACTTCCCAGGTTTATATTATTTTCGTCTAATCCTTTTTTAACTTGCTCAGTAATTCCTGGTGCCGCAGCTGAAATACCGCTTCCTGCCGCTTGAATACCAGAACCCAATACACTTAGTGCGCCGGTCATCGCGCCATTGGCAATAACAAACATAAACCAGACACAAATCAGAGTATTAACGCCAAACATCAGCACGCCATGAAGCGAGCCTTCACGTCTTGCAAGCCAACCGCTAATAAATCCACCTGCGGCAATGGCAATCAACATGCTTAAACCCGTCCAGATAGCAGCACCGATACCTATGCCCTCCAGCGGGTTCTGTTCTTTTAAAGGATCAATTGTACTTAGTCCAATCGATGTTCCAAGAATTATTAACGCTAAATAAACCAGCATGGAAATAATAACCCCAGCAAAAACAGCACCCCAACTGATGACACTTAGCCGGATAATATTTCTTGTCGATTTATATGCAACGACATCATCGTGCTCACGATGGGCTGTTTGATAGTTAGTCATTTTAATTCCCCATTATAAATTTTTAGAACTGAAACTCATTTTCATGATAAAAAATTAACGGGATGATAAAATGTCACGCCCATATTACTAAATGTAGACTATTAAAGATAAAGCTACACAAAACCACATAGGTTTAACAATATTCACTGCCTCATAAATAACAATATCATTGATATTTATAGATAAAATACATGGTTGCATATTGTAATAATTTTTTGTATGTTTAAATCTTGCTAATTTATTTGTCACATAACCAATTCTGTTAATTTTGTGATGACCTGAATACTATTGGGTCAAGAAGTTCATCGGTTTAAAACGCCTCAGGAAAAGATCGCAATTATTCAGCAGTCGATGGAGTCGGGAATGTCGGTATCACATGTCGCCCACTTGCATGGCATTCAGCCTAGTCTGCTGTTCAAGTGGATACAAGGCCTGACGATGACCGAAGTGGCGGTGCATGCCGGAGTGTGAAAAGCGACGCTTAATCCACTGGACCTGCCTCGTTATCCAAATACAACTTTGGGGGACGATTTGGTCGCATTGATGGAGCAGGCCGGCAGCTGTGACAACAATTCTGAAATTTTCACCGCAACAAGGGAAATGGCAAGGTCGCAGCCAGATCTATACCGAACCCTATCCGAACGTTGCAGCCTGTTTATTCATGCAGAACTGGCAAAGCTCGCAGCGCGGCGGCACTGTTGCAAAGATCGACGCATTGATAAACTTATCCCCCACTTCAGCAGTCAACACGCTACTCATGTACGTATTTAAAGGCCGGCATTTTCAGCGAGACATCATCCTCTGGGCAGTACGCTGGTACTGCAAATATGGCATCAGCTATCGTGAGCTGCAGGGGATGCTGGCCGAACGCGGCGTGAATGTTGATCACACCACTATTTATCGCTGGGTTCAGCGTTATGCACCCGAAATGGAAAAACGTCTCCGCTGATACTGGCGTCAGCCTTCCGGTTTTTGCTCATGGCATCTGGATGAAAGCTACATCAAAGTGAACGGCAAGTGGGCTTATCTGTACTGCGCAGTCGACAGCAGAGGCTGTACCCTCGATTTTTATCTCTCGCCACGCCGCAACAGTAAAGCCGCATACCGCTTTATGGGAAAGCTCCTGAATAAGACGAAGCGCGGGCAAATTCCCCGGCTGATTAATACCGATAAAGCCCCGACATACGCGCGGGCGCTGGCGTTGCTGAAGCGCGAAGGAAAATGTTCGCCGGATGTGGAGCACCGACAGATAAAGTACCGGAACAACGTGATTGAGTGTGACCCCGGCAAACTGAAATGGATAATCAATGCCACACTGGGGTTCAAATCGATGAAAACGGCGTACGCCACGATTAAGGGCATAGAAGTCATGCGAGCCCTGCGTAAAGGACAGGCTGAGTCATTTTACTTTGGCCATCCCCTGGGCGAAATGCGTCTGGTGAGCAGAGTGTTTGACATTTAAAGCCTTTCAGCAACACCAGAGGCTTCACTGTCACGATCTTTGCAACAGTGCCCTCATGCTGAACTCTTTGAATGAAAATTACGTCACGCAATGACTGCCCTCCACGCTCACGGTATCAAGAAATCAGTCATTGTCCTGTACTGAACAACCTGGGGTCCGCTTGGAAAACGGAATCTATCCGGCGTCTGACGTGTGTCTGCTTCCGGTCAGCAGATCTGCTGAAAAAATTTTTAACTCAACAAAGCTGGCAAAAGAGTGCTCATGAAGAAAACCCGGCCTCTCACGAGCACTTACCCTTTATTATTGGGTGCCTTTTGCTGAGGCAATGAGCATGGTTTTATTTTCAGTCAAATATTCCCGCAGTGTTTTCGCCGGCCTTCCGAGGATATAGGGAATATCGTTCTGAACCATCGACATATAGGACATTCTGCCATCGAGCATCTGGGTGACAAAATCGATGTTTGCACTGGCGTACCAGCTTTCAGCACCTTCGGCAATACGCGACTCAATCAGCTGACGGAATCCCTCAAGCCCCTTGTCTTCACACCTGATTTCAAGCCCGGTCACTTCGCTTAAAAGCGCGGCGATTTCTTCCCCGTTAAAGCTTTCCACGCTCAGCCAGTAATGCTGACCAGCGTGACGTGCAGGTCCGTCAAGGAGTACTTTTTCTGCTACGGCAGCAATGTCCTCGGGTGCAACATAGCCTACCCTGCGATCCCCCCAGTAAGTCGTGTAGGTGAGATTTTTGGGGAGATAAAAGCCGGTGAAGACATTCATGAACATATTCGGATGGAGATGTGTCCAGGCAATACCACTCGCCTCG
This sequence comes from Buttiauxella gaviniae, assembly GCF_040786275.1. Taxonomy (NCBI): domain Bacteria; kingdom Pseudomonadati; phylum Pseudomonadota; class Gammaproteobacteria; order Enterobacterales; family Enterobacteriaceae; genus Buttiauxella; species Buttiauxella gaviniae. Next base: position 41,995 of record NZ_JBFMVT010000001.1, on the reverse strand, counting down.
ATATACTTTTCTATCATCTGGTGCCATACAAAGTGGGCGTCGGTGGTATCCCATTCAGCGAACACCCCCACATGAACGATATGGCTCACACCCGCCTTTTTGGCAGCATCCACCAGGGTTTTGCTCTGGGTGAGCATGGCGACGCTATAGCCGGTTAAAAGAAAGATGCGATCAACCCCTGCCATGGCGAGCGCGAAGGTCTCTGGTTTATCAAGATCGAGATAAACGCCATCTTTTCCTTCCCGACGCAGCTGCTCTACCTTGTCTTGCTTACGCGAAGCGATACGAAGATGAACATCTTCGCCGTCCAGTTCGTTGACGATATGGCTGCCGATAGTTCCGGTAGCCCCCAGAACAAGTACGATGGGTTTCTGATTCGTTGTCATGAGTAGAGTACCTTATTCATCACATAAAGAGCGCGCGCGTCAGACGCAAAGCATAGTCAGCGTCGGGGTTTGTGGTGCTGTCGCCAACCCGCTCCATGATTGCCTCGATCGCCAGATCGCGGCGATTCGGCAGGCGGGCCCGCTCGGTGGCGGCCAGGGCAACGGGCAGTTCATCCTGCGTCAGGTCCGTGCAGTAGACTGGCGCTCCGGGCTGCTGACGCCATGACTCGCTGAGCGGTCCCGAATAAACCGCGTCAAGCCCGGTCTCGTCGACTAGCTTCATCGCCACACCGCGTTCCCGCTCGCCGTCGGCCGCCACGGGAATGGCGATCCGTCCTGGCGTTCCATTAGTGACGCCCTTCTGGGCGAAGGAAGCAGAGGTGATGGCGTTCCACGCCTTGGCGATGGGGCGACCAAGCTGCCCGGCAACCCACTCGCTCTCGGTTTGCCCGGCTTCGATGTCGGCGATTTCGCCGTCACGTTTGGGGTAATAGTTAGAAGTGTCGATGACCACGGTGCTGGCAGGTACGCAGGCGAACAGCGGGGCTATCTTCGTAATGGCGCCAAGCGGTGTCGACAGGATCACCACGTCAACATCCGTCACGGCTTCAGCAGAAGTAACGGCCTGCGCGCCGTGGCTCAGGATATCGCCTTTAATAGTGTCAGGGCCGCGCGAATTGGCGACCTTAACGTCATGACCTGCCGCGCTGAGTTTCATCACCAGGGTTTTACCGATGTTGCCTGTGCCCAGTATGCCAATCTTCATGATGTTATCCTCGTTGTGATCAATTGCGGTTCGGGGGGTAAAACGTCAGTCGTGGAACGTCACGCTGGAGTCGACTGGCACGCGATCCATGTAGATTCGGTTGCCGGGCGCTGACTCGTCCGGGTAGCCGAAAGAGATACCAAACAGCAGTTTGAACTCGTCAGAAACGCCGAGGAATTCGCGGATCGGGCCTGCAAAAAAGCCGAGCGCGGTCTGGGGGATGCCACCGAGACCGCGTGCCGCGAGCGACAGCAGGAAGGTCTGGCCATACATACCGATATCACCCGCAACGCGGACGTTGTCGCCAAATGAGGGCATGAACAGGAACGCGACCTGCGGAGCGTTGAAGAACGAGTAGTTCATTGCCCCCACGCGATGCCGGCCTTCTTTGTCCTCGCGCATAACGTTCATGGCGTCGTAATAGGCCTTACCCAGCGCATCGTTACGCTTACGATATTCGCCGTAAAAGTGGTTCTGGTCGAAAGAGAAGTCCGGGGAGAACTCGCCTGCGTCGTTTTTGGCGTGCAAAATCTTTGAAAGCTGCCTGAGCTTCTCGCCGCGAACGATGTGGGTATTCCAGGGCTGCGTATTGCAGTTAGACGGTGCGCTCTGGGCGTCCTCCAGTACCTCACGGATAATGCTTAGCGGCATGGGTTTGTCGAGAAAACCGCGAATAGAGCGGCGCGCGCGGGCAGTCTCTTTAAACGACAGTGTCTTGGATGATGTTTCGGGGGGCACAAGATTCATAGTCATAACGGCTTCCTTTATCTGGACAGTGTTTGAAACCATTTTGCCTGCAGTTTTCTAGCCAACAAGACTATAGTGCGCTAGATAAAATGACGCAAAAATGTTGAAGTTGGTCTTTTTAATCCTGACGTGGTCGACTGAGATCGCGCAGGGTATCGCGCAATGCGATCAGACCCGCTTCGTCGAGTTTACAGGCACTTTTGATCTTCTGACTCACGCTCAGGATGTCTTCCCGAATGCTCTGTGCATGAGAGGTCACATCGACCAGCACGCGTCGTTCATCATTCGGGTCACGAGTACGGGTAACAAACCCAGCGGTTTCGAGGCGTTTGACAAGCGGGGTGATAGTTCCCGTGTCCATGTCGAGACAGGCGCCAAGCGAGCCTACCGACACCGGCGAGCCGTTCAACAGTTCAAGCATCACAAGGTATTGCGGGAACGTCAGACCTAACGGCTCCAGGAAGGGCTTGTGCATCCGGGCCATGCGGTTAGCCGCCCCATAGAGCGCAAAAGACAGCTCCATACCAACGCTACGCGATTTTGTCATCTTGCTCTCAACTGATATCTTCTAGTACACTAGATTATAGCAACGTCAAATATTTTCAAGCGCCGTAACCACCAGGCTGGGCATGTGCTCATCAACATACCGTGCACTACAAGTGGAAGGTGAAAAAACACGGTCAGGAAAAGCGCCGGGTCAGGAGGAAACTGCACCTTGCTGTTGACGCCGGTACTCATGAGGTTATCTGCGCTGACCTGTCTCTGAATAATGTGACTGACACAGAGGCATTCCCGGGACTTATTCGTCAGACCCCTCGGAAAGTTAAGGTCGCTTCTGCCGTTGGCGCTTATGACACAAAACTTTGCCATGACGAGCTGCGGCGAAAAAAATCAAGGCGCTTATCACGCCACGAACCCGGGCGGGTTAGTGGCCGGCGGAGTATGCGGACAGAAATCAGGCGGTGGCGAGGCAGAGGCTTACCGGGAGCAATGCTTACCGGAAATGGAACACGGCTTATAACCGGCGATCGGTGACCGAAACGGCGATGTACCGGGTTAAACAACTGTTCGGTGGGCACCTGACGCTGCGTGACTACGATGCGCAGGTTGGTGAGGCTATGGCCATTATCCGAGCCATAAACAAAATGATGCGTGCAGGGATGCCAGAAAGTGTGCGGATTGCCTGAGAAAGTCAGTGACGGGAGGCGCCTTTATCTAAATCCGATTTATTCAACAAAGCCATTAATAGTACGATTAAATTGGACCATTGCAATAATGGTTAATAAGTGTGCATTAACTTATTAGATATGGCGACAGGTAACTCTTTCCAGTTCGTAAGGTATGCAGGAGACAATAATTCGCAGTTTTTATTAATGTATTTCCTGCAGACCAGCTCCCACACTCTTTCCCTGCCACTGGCATAAGAGGAATGAGTTCTGAGTACTTTGCGTTTGATATATATGGTTACGGGAGATGAGGATGTTATATTTAACTTTATGACAGTCAGTAGAAAAAGAAAAAATCCTCAAGAGTATTGTGAGTTATGATTTATCAAAGCCTTTAACCCGGCACTTCCAGACGTTAGTCTGGAGTGCCCGGTCAGAATAGTTATCCGTTCGTTATTTATGACCTGTCAGGGCTATTTGTTTTTATGGGGATGCTGAGACTTTAAACTTTCATTTATGGAATCTTCCAGTAAAGCCTGTTGTGATGCTGCCCGTGCCGCATTGTCTGCATTCATTTGACGTTGTTGTTCAACCTGATAGCAAGTGTCACGGCTGATCCCTTGCTTTTCACAATCAGCCATGCGTTGAGCAGGACTGACACAGCCAGCCAGAGATGTTACCGCCAGCATTATAAAACTACATTTTAAAAACCGTTTATTAACTTTCAATGTTCACCCCTGGTTCAGCGGAAAAGGTATTGGTGTTAGTATATTTTAAACGCAACCGCATATAAAGATATACTACGCGCTCGTTGAGCGTATATTATCGCATGCGGTTACGTGTAATAAAATGTAACATTTTAGCATTAATGGAGTTTAGTGCTCATTTTCTCTATATTTTGTTGTAAAAGAATAATATTAAGCTGCGAACCTGACATAGGTTTGTGAAAATAATAACCCTGCACAAGTTCAACTCCTGCTTTCTGCGCAATTAAAAGTTCCTCTTTTGTTTCAATACCCTCAACGACTAAATGTTCATGAGTTACATGGCATAATTCAACAACTTTATTGAAAAATTTCACACCATGTTCTGTCTTCATCTGCAATACAAGTGCGCGGTCTAATTTGATTTTATCAAAATTATGTTCGTTTAGATGAGAGATAGAAGAATATCCTGTTCCAAAGTCATCAAGTGCAATTTTAATGTTATTTTTTCTTAGCTCATCGAATATATTAATCGCTTGCGTACTTAAATTCTCATTTTCAGTAATTTCAAACTCTATAAAGCAACCTTCAGGGAACGATTTATTAGCTATCCCTGAAAGAAATATTTTAAACGCATTATCAGAAAGTGTATTTGGTGTGATATTTATGGAAACAGTGAGCCCTTTGAATGAAATCATGTTTTCCTGGATGTGTTTAAGAGTATTTGACAAAACCCAAAAATCCACATCAGATAACATATTCAAGTTTTCATAGTGCTCTAAAAAATAAGGTGGAGTTATTTTACCTTTTTTAGATTTATGCCTTAGCAAAACTTCCACTCCGACAATCTTATTGGTTATGATATTAACCTGAGGTTGGAAAAAGAGAACGAAATCACCACTTCTTTTTAGTCTTTCAATTTCTCTGAAGGATTCTTTTTTTTGATTTTCACTGATTAATCTATCAGTGCTGTTTTTTGCTGTGAAACGTTCCGTTGCATGAGAAACTAATTTTTCTGGAGTAACAGCATCAAAGTTTTCTGTACGACAGTTGTTTTTTTCTAACTTCGAAAAGAAAGGATAGTAGATTAAAACGCCGATTAAAATAATACAAAATTGAAGCAAGACAGCGCCAACAGAACCTTCAGTAGCTAACCATATATTTAATAATGGTGGTGTTGACCATCCAACCATGACACTGATATGAGGCACCAGCCCCAATGCGGTTGCTACGTATGCAATACAGTAAGAAAGAGCGGGGACAATGATAAAAGGGATGAACAGTACTGGATTAAGAACTATGGGTAACCCAAAAATAAGAGGCTCATTAATATTCAGAAGAGAAAGGGGTAATGAAGATCTGATAAGGGCTGCATGTTTCCTTCTTTTAACAAAAAGACATATCACAAGACATAAAGACATCCCTGAACCGCCACAAGAACACCATGTTTCATAAAAAGTAGTGCTCAGTATTGGTAGCGGAACTCCCTGAGTATGCCATAGCTCAAATGCCGTTTTTGTATGTAGATAGGCATCCGTATTGATTTGCTGAAACAAATGGTGGGCGTGAATGCCGAAAAACCATATGAAATCTCTGATGATTTCATTGTATAGTCCATGTTTAAAGTCAGATGGATATATCTCATGGCTTAAATAAGAGAATAATAAAGACGTTTTAAAGAAAACGAACAGGTACATTAATAAAGAAAAAACCACCCAGGATATTATCAGCAATACAAATTTAATGTTAGCCAGGTTAAGAGATATTTTCTTTACATTCCTTTCAAAGTATAAAATGGATTTTTCCAGGGAAATATTTGCAAAAATTGAACAAATAAAAGCATTTGGAATAGTGGTTTCTGTAATAAATGAAATATCAGGATTGGTTATTGCACTTACAATTAAAAATGTAATTAATCCTGCTGAAGTGCATTGCGTTATGGGTAATTTATTTTTTGTTGACCAGTATATAGATGAATATATATTCAATAAGAATGGAATGAATATAAGTAAAGTTGAGTCTATTTTTCCGAGGAGTGTAAATGTATCAGCCTGGCCACACATTTCAGCAATTGCTGATGCAGCAATAATTAAACCTCTAAATATAGAGTAAGGAACTATAGCTACACTGCTTGCTAAAATCGTATTAAACGTTCTACTTTCATATAAAAATGAAAGTATTTTGTTATAGGAACGTTTATTTATTGTTTGCATATTGCCCTTTTTGTCTATCTGGTGAATACTACTTTATTAGTATAATTATTTTAATTTGTTTATGCATGTTTAATTTAAAGTGAATTTTAAAGGCACTGACCAATGGATAGTGTCAGTGTGTAATACTTCTGTACTTTCTGACCCTCCAGTAAAGCGCTATGACACTGTTGCAAGTATAAGTTTCGTCCCGATGTTGTCAGCAAAATACTCCATTACCAGTGGAGACGTTTATCCATTTGAGGAGGGACAACTCTGAACCCGGTGGTAAAGGGCTGCGTGGCCGAGGCTAACATTGCATTCCGCCAGCATTCACTGCAATTCAGGATAGCTCAGGCCGTATTAAAAGTCATAATCCCGCCTCTGGAGTAATATCACTACAGGAATGTCGACTTTTGAAGATGTTCATAATTAACGTCACAGGTGAAAAAATCAGCTAAACTTCGTGGGGATGGCGTTCATTGCTACTATACCGGTTTTTCAGTATGTAATCATAGCTTTGCCGAGTACTCATTTCCCCGTTATCCTTCCAGACTGGTCGTCCCTTCTTATATTTTCTGGTTAGTCTGGCATAGATTCACATGCTCCGCATTTCTGATACTATTTTTTAGCCGATTGAGAGTGTCGAAAACGTGTAATACACGACAAGAGGATCCCTTTAATACTGTCCTGGAACAGAGTGGTTTCATAACATATTTAACACATTATATACTTGAGAATATGTATTTATAGATGCTCATTACATTAATATAAACTTGCAATATTAGCGGGATCACCGATAATACTTCATTCAGATATTCAATGCTCTATAAATAGTAATTATAACTTAAATAACGAACTTGTTAACAGTGCTTGTTAAATATTAACAGGCGTGAAATAGAGTTATGATTTACAGATCAGGTTATTAACCTTATTTTGTGAGAATTTTTACATAATTATTAAGAACATTAAAACATGCTGACACTTAGTTCAAAAAAAGCTCTGACAATAATGGTTACTGTGGTTCTTGCTCCTTTTGTGTTTATATCTATGTATTCGTTTTTTTATATAAAAACAAATACAAAAAACCATTTTAACGAAACGTTATTCAGGTTCACTTCAAATAGCGCACATCATTATATCGAAGTGCCCGTTTTAAAAACAAATACTCTAATAAATTCTTTATCTGGTTTGATGAATAAGCATGATATAGCTGATTATATTTTACCGGGAAAATCAGAACTCGATTTACTGATGCCATTTTTAGTTGATTCGAATAAATCTCTTGCCAGTGTACTTATTTCTGATGACAGGGATAATTACAAAGTTTATCCGCCAATGAAATTGATAAATTATAAGCCCAGCAAGCGGCCGTGGTACCATAGAGAGGGTTTAAAAGATCAGGTTTTTTATTCACAGCCTTACTTATCCGCTAATAATACTTCCGCGAATAACAACTCGCGAAGAGTGATATGTGCCAGTATGAATCTCTTTGGCAGTCATTCTGAATTTATAGGGAACATTTCTTTTGATCTGAATTTCATTTCTATGAGTAATAATATGAAGGGATTGATCACCCCTTACGGTGGCCATTTCAAAGTTGCGGCCATGGATGGTACAGTTATCATGTCACCGGATGTTAAAAACATCTTTTTTACAACTGTCCCTGTTGCATGGATTAAAGAGGCAAAAGGATTTCGCGGATATTTTACCGATAATATAAAGAAAAAAGTTGTTTTTTATCAGACATATCAAAACCCGGACTGGATTGCATTTACAGATGTTGATCTTACGGAATATAATAATTTATTAAATAACTCCTATAAATTCCTCACGTATATTATCCTTGGCTGTATTGGGTGCTATATTTTAATGGCATTAACTTTCAGGGTTTATTTTAAAAAATGGATTAATGTTTTATATGCTAATATTAATGACCATGAGAGTAAAGAATTCCCGAGTAACCTTGAAGGTCTTTGCCTTGGACTCATCAAAAAGAATGAGACACTTAAGCAAGCTGTCCACACTGCCAGTATTGATGCATTAACAAATGTCGGTTCGCGACGGGTTTTTGATGAAAAAATACGTAAACTGACTGAATCGAAATCTTGTTTTCATCTGGCGATGATTGATTTAGATAATTTCAAAAAAATTAATGATACATTCGGGCATCAAATGGGAGATATTGTTTTACAGCAGGTAAGTCAGGCAGGATTAGACCATTTACAAGGAACACATTCTCTTTATCGATTTGGTGGTGAAGAGCTGGTTGCTATTTTTGAGGATATTACATTTTCCGAATGCTATGAAATTATTGATAACTGGCGAGATACCATCAGTTGCAAGAAATGGCGTGAGCAAATCCTGTCAGTTACCTTTAGCTGTGGAATAGCCCGTTCGGAGGATTATGGAACCATGGAAGAAATTATCGCTGCAGCCGATAGGTCACTGTATCAGGCGAAACGTGCCGGTAAAAATTGCGTTTACCCACCCTTAAACTAATCTGTCCCGGGATGCACTATTCCTTTATGCCACGGATGTATTCGTGAGATTTCTTCTTTTCACTCCACATGTTGTATTACCCGATTTACAGCAGGTTTTTTTCATTTCCACGATGACTGAACCTGCGTCACAACACGGGACATGAGACTACCGGATATAATTCATAGCAGTTAATACAAGCTGCTGTTTCCGGGGATCTGATATTTCCGGTTTCTGTCATTTCCGGCAACCGCGGCCGCCCCGGGGATTTTCGCGGCATTCCCCAGGATGTTGTGCCATCCCCTCATCTTTACCCCATCATCCAGGCAAAAAGGATCGTCACAGGATCCTTTTGCGATCCTGCCCGCTATTTTTATTTTTCCGTTTTCTGGTATATTTACAAAACTAGGAAAACTGCCGATCCGGTCGCCGCGAGTTTTTTCAGTGGCGAAGCGGTGCCCCGGGGGCGAAAATAGCGGCATATTTTCACCAGATTGCGCTACGTGAATTCTTTTCGTTTTTGTGGGGCAAACCCCTGCAGAATTTACGTAGCGCAACCTTTGCCATGAGGTGTTATGTCTTTACATCCTGTCACGATGAATGCCCCGCTTCAGCCCGGTGGTCCGTCCCTGGATTACGGTCGCGCGATCGCCCTGCGGCGTATGGCCCTGCACTACACCGAACTGCCGAAATATCTGCTGGCACCGGAAGTGGCTGCCCTGCTCCACTATCTGCCGGACTGGACACAGCACGGACTCATCAACACCCTGTGGAACACCGGCGCGCGGATTAATGAAGCGCTGGCGTTAAGGAGGCGGGATTTCAGACTGAATGATGACATTCCGCATGTGGTGATCCGCACCGCCAAGCAGCGACGTACCGGCGGTGGGCGCCCACAGAAAGGCAAATCAGCCAACCGGGTGGTGGTGCTGTCTGATGCGGATTATGTCCGTGAGATGCGCAATCTGTTTGCGAGTACGAAAGAGAAGTTTGATATCGATACGCTAACGGGGGAAAAACGCGCCATGCCGGTGTGGAGTGTCACGGACCGGACGGTGAGGAACTGGTTGAAAGGGGCAGTGAATGAGGCTTCGCGTGATGGTGTCACCTTCACGGTGGAGATCTCCCCGCACACGTTTCGCCACAGTTTTGCGATGCACCTGCTCTATGGCCACACCCCACCAAAGGTGCTGCAGTCTCTGATGGGGCATGAAAAGTATGAGAGTACCGAGGTATATACGAAGGTGTTTGCGCTTGATGTGGCCGCCAGTCAGAACGTAATGTTCACCCTGCCGGTGGGTGATGCCCTGCAGCTGCTGCGCGATAACCGCTGAGCATCAGGAGGTTCAGCGAAACGTGGATTATTTCAGGCGCTCATCAAAGCGGAAATCCACGGTGACGGCGTCCCGGACAATACTCGCGTATGCAGCATGAGCCGGATTAAGCAGGTAATTATATTCAACTGGTGACAGCGCGCTGGGAATGCGCAGGGCTAACGCTTCACCACTTCGTACCCACTGATCGCCAATGTCAGCCAGTGCCGAAGGGGCTTCGGACGCCGCCCAGCTCGGCGGCAGGTTTTCTCTTTCAATGATCTGAATAAGCTCATCCGGTACGTCAACTGACAGCAGAGTGAAGGAATCGAGCAGATTTGCGGCATGCAGATGCACCAGAGTCTCGAGCATGGTCAACGAGGCGGCTTCCGAGGTGTACACCATGGCGGTGCCCACACTGTTCCAGCGGCCACCCGCTTCTTTGGCGCCCTGACCGGTCCAGGTGGTCATCAGGTAACGGGTTTTGGTCAGACGCCAGAGTTTCAGGAGTACACCCCGTGCTCAATCCGGGCGATCAGTTTCATCACTTCCCAGGCACCGGATTCAGAAGCCAGTAAATCGGCGGGTTTTTTCCAGCCCAGCGCGCGGCTGGGTTCATTGAGCCATTGCTGTGCCGCCACTTTATCGCCTTCAAACAAATCCACCGCCTTATCCAGCACGCGGATGAATCGTACCAGACGTTCGCTTTGTGCCGGGCTGAAACGGGTCTTGCTGTTACGGTTAAACGTGGTGCCGGGGATCCCGGTCATACGGCGTAAATCGGCCTGGGTGATGTGCGCCCAGGAGACGATGCGGCTGGCCACTTCGCCTTCCAGCCCTTTATCAATCTCATCAACCAGCATGAGACTGTCGGACACGTTCAGTCCGACATATTTCCACAAATTGTCTGGTTCGTGAGCCGGTGTTGTGGGGGTAAAAACTTTCATGTGCACCTCCGGATGGTATTTTAATTATAACCATATGGAGGTGTGGCGGGCAAATTATGCACGAATATAGTGTGTATGGGAAAGACCTGAAGTTGCGGGCTAGCCCTCAAGGGGCGGCAACTGGAGGGGGCGTGCAAGAATAGAAAAGAGAAGTTTTCCGTTATCCTCTTCTTTCATTGAGACTTTTATCGGTGTCAGCGAGTTGATTTTCTCAATGGCAGGCAGCAAAAAGGTACGCTTCATCTCGGCAAAGTTAGCGCGCTGAGAGTCCGGAAGTTCATAACGGTCGGCAAGCCAGGCCGCTGATGTGATCCAGATCCCCGAAGAACGGTACTGGCAAAGACTTTCATACAAACGTATCACGCGAACGGAATTGATCCGCCCACAATCCAGTAATGTATAAGTGGTGAACTGGCTGGTCAGCCCTGTCAGATACGGCATGACCTTCGGGTTGATCTCGATGTTCCACTGTCCCCTGCCACGTTTCAGACCTGCTTCAGCAAGCCAGGGGCGACGGACTTCCTCATATTCCCCTTCTGACGGGAAAAAGGTGACCTGACGGTTCCCCAGTTCATCGATGCCTTTACGGACATCGGTACTGGCCGTTGCTTGGCTGACCTTAAAATAGCGCTGGTAATCTGCAACCTTCACAGTAAAAACACCAGGGTGTTCCTGTTGATAGTAGGTCTGCATCAGACAAAGCCACAGCACCCGTTTTGCCTGCAATGGCAGATAGTATGCAGCTTCTGTCAGCTCATTAGACTGAGAAATTTTTAAGGCATTATGGGGCTTCGATTCGGCGATATGCGTCATTTTGCAGGTGTCCATGCCAGTTATGGGATGTTTTTCCTCTTCCCATAGTGGCAGATACCCGCCGACCGTCAAGGTCTTCTTTAGCTATTTCCCACAAATTTGTGAAGCTGAAATTAACTTCAGGTGTTTCCCATACATACTTTGGCTGTTTCCCACAATAACTTTATCTGTTTCCCACATCATCTTCATGTCTTCCCCATAATAACCTAGGCTGTTTCCCACACTACATGCTCCACAGGGCCCGTGGTTAAAGACTTCTGGGTGGTCTAAAAAGCTTTTAAAAAGAAAAAAAGAATAAAACTCTTTAAAAAAAGGCTGTGGATACACGCATAACTATGGGAAATGGCTAAAGTTGGCGGGGTGAAGAGGAAGATTATGGGAAACACCTAAAGAAAGAGGATATTGTGAGCATAAAACAACCTCTATGGGAAACAGCTAAAGTTTGACGGTGATATATGAACAGATTGAGTGACCGTGCTCTTTTCAATATCGATGATATTGCGCTTCCTCGCTTTGACAGACTTCGCTAGTCAAAGACTGCGGCTAGCGCTGCGCCTTTACGCATGATTTTTCTGACAAATAACACCTTCTTTCTACGGTTTATAAACGACCACTTTGCAATAATTCGGAAGCTTTGCGTTATTTCTGTTGCTTTGCATTAAATTCCAAGATTTAATTAATTATTGCAAAGTTAAACGACAAAGGACTTATGACATGGGATTAATGGATACTCTCGACCAGTGCATTTTCGCTGGACATGAAATGACAAGGGCGATCGCCGTTGCTCAGTTTAATGATGACAGTCCGGAAGCTCGTAAAATTACGCGTCGTTGGCGCATTGGAGAGGCGTCAGATCTGGTGGGAGTATCATCACAGGCAATTCGTGATGCAGAGAAAAGTGGCAGGCTTCCTCACCCTGACCTGGAGATGCGCGGTCGTGTAGAGCAACGTGCCGGATACACGATTGAGCAAATCAATCATATGCGTGACGTCTTTAATACACGTCTGCGTCGACCAGAAAATACCCTTCCTCCTGTTGTAGGTGTAGCGGCACATAAAGGTGGAGTGTATAAAACCTCGGTTTCTGTCCACCTTGCACAACACCTTGCATTAAAAGGTCTGCGAGTTTTGTTAGTTGAAGGGAATGACCCACAGGGGACCGCATCGATGTATCACGGCTGGGTGCCGGATCTTCATATTCATGCAGACGATACGTTACTGCCGTTCTATCTCGGTGAACGCGACGATGCCAGCTATGCGGTGAAACCAACATGCTGGCCGGGCCTCGATATCATTCCTTCCTGCCTGGCGCTTCATCGGATTGAAACAGAAATGATGGGACGTTACGACGAAGGGAAACTTCCAACAGATCCCCATATGATGTTGCGTCTTGCCATCGAGACGGTCGCGCATGATTATGATGTCGTTGTTATCGACAGCGCACCGAACCTGGGTATCGGGACAATCAATGTGGTTTGTGCTGCAGATGTTCTGATAGTTCCTACGCCAGCAGAGCTGTTTGATTACACTTCCGCACTACAATTTTTCGACATGCTACGTGACTTGCTTAAGAACGTTGACCTGAAAGGGTTTGAACCTGATGTGCGTATCCTGTTGACCAAGTACAGCAATAATAATGGATCTCAGTCTCCGTGGATGGAAGAACAAATTCGCGATGCATGGGGCAGCATGGTTTTAAAAAACGTGGTTCGTGAGACGGATGAAGTGGGAAAAGGGCAAATTCGTATGCGTACTGTGTTTGAACAGGCTATCGACCAACGCTCATCAACTGGAGCATGGAGAAATGCACTGGCCATCTGGGAACCGGTATGTACGGAGATATTTGATCGCCTGATTAAACCTCACTGGGAGGTCAGATAATGAAACGTGCGCCAGTTATTCCAAAAGTGGTCACATCTCCCGCGCACCAGTATGCCTCTGAGACGCCCGCGGCTCCGGTCGTTGATTCTCTGATTACGCGAGTCAGTGCGATGGCCAGAGGTAATACGATTACCTTACCGGTATGTGGGCGTAATGTCAGATTCACGCTGGAAACAATTCCTGGAGACAAAATTGAATCGGAATCAAAAGTCTGGGCCAATAATGAACGTGACCAGTCGCTACTGACGGAGGAGTCACTGGATGACCTGGTTCCTTCCTTCCTTGTTTCAGGGCAACAAAATCCGGCGTTCGGTAGAAAAGTTGCAGATGTCATAGAAGTTGCTGATGGCAGCAGACGCCGAATGACAGCAATACTCACCGCTTGTGATTTCCGGGTTCTGGTGGGCGACCTGGATGATGAACAGATGGATTCGTTAAGTAAGCTAGGGAATGATTATCGACCTACCAGTGCTTATGAACGTGGTCATCGTTATATCAAACGGCTGAATAACGAATTTAGTGGCAATATTTCTGCTCTTTCTGAGGCAGAAAATATTTCCCGTAAAATCATTTCCCGCTGCATGAATACAGCGAAATTACCGAGAGAACTAGTGGCTCTGTTCTCCCATCCAGGTGAATTATCTGCAAGGTCCGGAGATGTGTTATCGAAATTTTTTGCTAGTCATGAAGCTGAACTACTGACTCATATTGAACGACTTTCGCAACGCAAAGCGGCCGGTGAAAGACTGGATACGGAAGAAATTATTAATGAATTGAATGCTGCAAAAACAACACCAGGTTCAACCCGGTCACAAACAACCAAACGGCAATATGCACCTGGTGCTGTAAGCACAGTTAAAGGCAACCAGTTTATTCTCAGCTTAGATACCTCTGTGCTATCTGTAGATATTGTGGAGCGTATCGAAGCAGTTCTGCTTGAACTTGAATCTTCCAGTAAGTAGTTTCCATAACTTCCTCTAACTGGGACCACTGTTCCAACCTGCTAACTGGGACCACGGTCCCAACCTGCTAACTGGGACCACGGTCCCAACCTGCTAACTGGGACCACGGTCCCAACCTGCTAACTGGGACCACGGTGCCAACCTGCTAACTGGGACCACGGTCCCAACCTGCTAACTGGGACCACGGTCCCAACCTGCTAACTGGGACTACGGTCCCAACCTGCTAACTGGGACCACGGTCCCAACCTGTTAACTGGGACCACGGTCCCAACCGGCAACCGGGACAATTCGGGAATTTGCTAAATGAGATGTGAGTTATTTGAAATGAGATATTACGTTTGCGAAATGTCGGCACCGATCATCGGATAGCCGCCACCGGAATTTCAGACCACCGCGTTGTATAGGCAGGTGAAAGCATTTCTCGTTTCATCTGCCACTCAGGGGCGATACCACGCCCTGCGAACCAGACCTTTCCCAGTCCTGAATGATTAATCGAATCCAGCGCTTTCATCAGCTGCTCACTGTGAGCACGTGGTAGTATCTCATCAAACAGGTTGAGTTGAGACACACCCGTCGGTGTGAAATCATTCAGCATCACGCCAGCCTTAGCATAACGGTATCCATCGAGCCAAATCCTGTCGAGCGACTTCACGGCAGCGGCAATAATGTCACGGGTATCTCGAGTTGGATTCATCAGCTTTTCGCTCGCTACGTTACCGTAATAGGTTTCGTTAACAGCAAAGGGTGACGTTTTTACAAACACTGCGATGTGTCGACAATACTGGCGTTCACCCCGTAATTTTTCAGCTGCCCGCTCAGCGTACTGACATATCGCCTGCCGCAGTGCATCGTAAGTTGTGATCCGTTCTCCGAACGAGCGGCTGCACACGATTTGTTGTTTTGGGGGCGGAGTCTCTTCAAGCGAAATACACGGCTCGCCATTCAGCTCCCGAACTGTCCTCTCGAGAACGACGCTGAAGTTCCGTCGGATAAAGGCCGGACTGCTCTGCGCCAGTTGAAGGGCCGTGGTGATCCCCATGGCATGTAGTTTTTTAGTCAGCCGATTGCCCACGCCCCAGACTTCCCCGACGGGCTGAAGAGAAAGCAATTTAGCCGTTCTCTGTCTGTTTCCAGGGGACAGCGCCAGCACACCATGAAACTGTGGCCACTCTTTAGAACCCCATTGTGCTGATTTTGCTAAAGTCTTTGAAATTCCCATTCCGACCCCTATGGTCAGTCCGGTACCATTTTTGACATGCTCACGCAGCTGCCTGCCGAAATCTTCAAAATCAATACAGTTGTCGATGCCGCGAATATCCAGGAACATTTCATCGATACTGTACTGTTCGACGCGAGGAGCCAGTTCCTCCAGATGAGACATGACTCGGTTGCTCATGCTCGCATAGAGCTCATAATTACTCGAAAAGATATGAAGCTTTTCCGGCAGTTGCATCTGCCTGAGCTGGAACCACGGCATCCCCATTTTTATCCCTAGCCGCTTCGCTTCAGCCGAGCGGGCAATCACACACCCGTCGTTATTGCTGAGCACGGCTACCGGTTTCCCTCGCAGGTCTGGCCGGAAGACCTTTTCACAACTGGCATAGAATGCGTTCACATCCGCCAGGGCAAACATCAGTCACCACTCCGCGTTTTGTGCACAAAGGCCATCACTACGCCGAAAATCTCAAGTTGTTCCGGGTCGGGGTATAAGGTGGGAAAGGCGGGATTCATCGCCTGCAGGGCTGGCCGGGGTTTGAGTAACAGACGTTTTACCGTAAATTCCCCCTCTATTTCCGCAATAACAATATCACCGTGTTGTGCCCGTTCCGCCTTGTCCACAACCATCAAATCACCATCATTAAGCCCGATATCTGTCATTGAGCTGCCAATTGCCCGGACAAAGAAAGTCGATCCTTTTCTGCGAATGCAGTACTCATTCAAATCAAGTTCTGCTTCAACATAATCCTGAGCAGGAGAGGGGAAGCCGGCAGCACAACGCTCTGTAAAGAGCGGAAGCCTGACAATGTCTGGGGTTGTGGCTGAAGGAATGAAGCGCAACATAAACGAACTCCGGTAAATATAACTGTTTTTATATACAGTATTATTTACTGTTTCTTCACGGTTGCAAGCGTTATGCCCCCTCTTTCTGGTAGTTTCCTGTTTTGTCGTGAAAAATAGTTGGATGACTTATCCACATTTTCAGGGGATAACTCTGTGTGATTCCTTGTAGATCCGCTATGGCGATTTATCGATCGGCTCAATCAGCCCGGCCCCCTGATTTTTGACATTACCCACAGCCCGAGTGACGGCATGCCACGTAAACTCATCTACCGGCACACTTCCTTCCCGCGCTATTTCTTCTGCTTCCTGGCTTGTCGTCTCCTGCCGTAGCCAGCGTCTGGCGGCTGATGGCGTCAGTGTCAGAGGACGACGATCATGAATATCAATGAGACCTTTATCGGCGGCTGCGGTGACAATAACAAAACCTTCGTGTTCATCTCCTCGCTCAAACGGGGGATGGCCAATAGCGGCGAAGAGAAGTGGATGCCGGTCCTCTCGATATATCAGGTAAGGTTGTTTAGTTCCTCCTTCATTTTTCCATTCATACCAGGCATCAGCAAAAACGATTGCCCGTCCATGTGTCCATAACGGTTTAAACATCCTGCTCGTTGCGGCAGTTTCAACCCGTGCATTGATGAGGGGTTGTTTACCCCACCACGCTGGCGCAAAAGACCAGACCACCGGATCGAGATGCAGAATGTTATCCCGTTCATTGAGCAGCAGAACTTTCGTACCGGGTGCGACATTGTATCGGCCGAGGGGTTCTGGATCGTAGGGGATATCCCGCTCGGACTCGTCAGCAAGCCAGCTAAGATATTCTTCGCGTGTGTTGTACTGCGTGAATCTTCCGCACATATTGCCTCCGCACAGTGGTCTTCTAAGGATAGATGAGCACTGCAGAAGGAACATGAGAAACGGATGTCGCTGCGCTCCGCTATGATTATTTAGAAAACCTGTTGCGATGGAAAATGCAGGCTGGCCATACCTCACTCAGGCAAGGCAGAGAAGTGACAAAAATCACCCAACTCCGTCTTCAGGCCCGCAGATCTTATCAAACATCTGGTTCTGGTCAGCGCTCTGAATACAGGCACAAAATTCCCCGGAGGGTAAAATATGGCTCAGTTCAGGAACGTGGTTGAGACAATCGTTACCGGTTTGCTCAGGAAGAGCGGTGTACCGGATAACCAGCTGCGTGAACAGATGAAAAAAACGGGAAGGGCAATGATTATCGCCAGTGTCCTGATGATTGTGCCACTGCTGGTATTTGATAGTTTGCCGCTTATCGTAAAAATCCTTCTTCAGGTGAGCTATGCCGTTCTGTTATGCCTGGGAGCCATGCTGGCGTTCGATGAAAAAACTCACCGGGATAACAGCCAGAGCTGAAAGTCGTTTCGCCCGATATCGTCAGGCCGTCACGGACGTTTGTTTAGTTCTGACCGGCCATCGTGTCACCCCGAAGTCCTGACCTCCCTGTTTTATACCACCATTCACGGCCCTCTCCGGGCCTGATGAATCCAGAAGGAAGTCGGTTTCCTCCGCTGTTTATGCCGTGGCGCTGATCGCTTCACGGCCAGTGGTGAACGCCGTGCCTTCACGCTAACCCGGCCGCTGCGGCCACAAGGGTTCGCTGACCGCCGTCATCCTCACCCGTTCTCGCCATAAACGGCGCATTCAGCCCGTTTATGTCTGCGCTGCGGCTTCCGGTGACGCCCTTGTGTCCTCCGCTTTCCGCCGGGTTTTTGTGGCGGCACGGCGCAACAGGGTGCCGTCTATCAGAGAGGAGAAAGGTTATGTCGCGTTTTATTCTGGGTGACTGCGTGCAGGTAATGTCCCGTTTTCCGGCACGGGCAGTGGATTTTATTCTGACCGATCCGCCATACCTGGTCGGCTACAAAGACCGCACTGGCCGCACGCTGGCCGGGGACAATAGCAGTGAATGGCTGCAACCGGCATGTAATGAGATGTACCGCGTGCTTAAAAACGACAGCCTGATGGTCAGCTTCTACGGCTGGAACCGCGCCGACATGTTTATCAGCGCCTGGAAAGCCGCCGGTTTCCGCATGGTCGGACACCTGGTGTTCGCCAAAACCTACGCATCGAAATCAACGTTTGTCGGCTATACCCACGAAAATGCGTACCTGCTGGCGAAAGGCCGCCCGCAGACGCCGGACAACCCGATATCCGATGTGATCCCGTGGAAATATACCGGCAACCGCCACCATCCGACGGAAAAACCCGTCGCCAGTCTGTATCCCCTGATTGAGTCATTTACCCGGCCGGGCGGCATTGTCCTTGATCCGTTCGCCGGCTCCGGCTCCACCTGTGTCGCCGCCGCCGAAACCGGCCGCCGGTATATCGGTATCGAGCTGATGGAGCAGTACCACGCAGCCGGAGTGAGCCGGCTGGCACAGGTACAACGTGCCGTCAGAATGCCGGCAGCTAACGACGGCACGTTTTTACCGGAGGCAGCATGAATTACCCCGGGCTGGAGACGTTGCGCGCCGACGTGGCCGCGCTTTCAAACGGTATGTGTGATCTCCGCACGACGTTGAACCGGATGGAATCGCAGTACCGCTATGACGCCGCGAGCCTGGCAGAGAGAATGGCGTCACAGACACTGCGACGTATTAACGCGCTGTTTCTGGAGGCTTATCGGGAGGCGCTTGTGCTGGATGAAGCATTCCAGGACTGAATCAGGACGCCGGGCGTTGCCCGGCATGACAAACCCATAAGAGAGAATAACGATGTTTGGAACCCGCGAAGAATTATGCCTGGAACTGGAAAGAATGTTCACCCCGGATGAGCCGCTGGCGCTGTTAATCTGGACGGAAGAAGGCGTATACACTGCCTGCCACCACGATAAACCCACTGATGAGGAAGTTATGCTCCTTCTGGAAACGATCGGCTCAGTGGATATGGAGTGTTACAGAGAAGAAGGGGTCACAAATAAGGGTATCCGTGAGGTCCTTATGACGCTGCGGGAAGACGACGGGAGATGTATCAGCGTCCCGGCATCGGTTCTTGAACGTCTGCTGAAAAAACTGGAACGCGATCTGATACGTGAAGAGGGCATATTCTGGGATAACGGGCGTAATACGTCTGACCAGCATAAACACACGATGAACGATGTGCAGACGCTAAAAGCACGGCTTGCGGCCTGAAAATATGCCGGGGAAACCCGGCTATTTACCCGTAAGGTGGTGAGTGGCCATGTCATCTGTCAGCCCGCGCTAAAACCCCGGCAGGCGGGCGCCTGCGGGTAACAAGGCGTGATGCGCCTGCGGCGCAGACGGCAATGTTACCCCTCATAGTGGATGCAGGCGGGGACTGAACGGTACAGGGGTAACAGGCTTCGATATGGCAGTCATGGCGTATGTGCAGAGCAATCATTCACTGATGAAAGGACCCAGTAAGCCGCTTAAATAGCAGGTTTTAATGACGATAAACTGTGGTTTTACTGTTTTTATCAGCCAGACGGGTGAGTTAAAAATAAGCCATGACATCGCCGTTTCAACCGGTTTTTTAGTGGGCAGGGCGCTGAAGATAACAGTGGTTATTTCCGGATCATGTTGTTCAGCAAACGGCGTTGTGACCTGAAAATACGCACTTCCCTCCTTTCTGGCCCCCTTCGGCTCTCCGTCCGTTCCGGCCGGGTCGTCAGCCCCGCTCCGGCAGGCGGCGGAAAATCCGCCGCCAGTCTCCACCGAACCCCTGCGGGTTTCAGGCTTGCGCCAGGGTCTGATGGCAACGGCCAGGTCAACCCCTGCTGCGGGCCTGCGGCCCACGCCTTCACCACGCTGGCGATAAATCGCCTGCGCTCTGAGGGGCGGAACGGCTGTCGCTGTCGCCCACGCCGTCCCGCGTTTGTGCCCTGTTTCACCTCCGTCGTGGTGGGTGAGCTTCCGTGAGTTATTCCGACCGTCGCTGTGCATTTGACCACATTCCGTCGCTCCTTCTGACAAGGCTGAAATGAACGCCTGCGGCGGCCTTGCCAGCGCGCCTGAATGTGGTCCGGGCCAGTGTGCGACGGCGAATACTCACAAAAGCATCACTTTAACCCCATAAGGAGAATCAAAACATGTCACAACAAAACGTCCAGGGCGCGACAACGAAGCCTACAAATGCATCTGATGAAAACCACGGGCTGACATACCGGGCGACCTATTCCCCGGACGATAACAAACTGCGTCTTTATACTTCTCGCCGTCTCGATAAAGAGACTTATGCCCGGGTCAGCGCGGCGGGCTTTAAGTGGGCACCGAAGCAGGATCTTTTCGTTGCCCCGGCCTGGACGCCCGGGCGTGAAGATTTATTGATGTCTCTGGCCGGGGATATTGAGGATGAGGACAGTACCCTGTTTGAGCGCCAGGAAGAACGCGCGGAACGCTTCAGCGGCTACAGCGAAAAACGCGCCACCGAATCACAGCAGACACTGAATGCAGTGGATGCGCTCTCTTCTGCCATCCCTTTCGGGCAACCCATCCTTGTGGGCCATCACAGCGAACGCCGTGCACGAAATGATGCGAAGAAAATTGAAAACGGGATGAAACGCGCCGTCATGCTGTTTGAGCGGGCTGGATACTGGGAGGACAGGGCGGCTGCATCTATCCGGCATGCCCGTTATAAAGAGCGTTCAGATGTGCGCTATCGTCGTATTAAAAAAATTGAGGCAGACCTGCGTAAGTCAGAAAAGACCATCAATGATAGCGAAAAACGCCTGAAACTCTGGCGCTCTGAGAACCTCGATTTAAACATGGCGATGGCGGTGAGTAATTACGAGCATATCTCCTGCTCTTTTCCTCTGGAGAAGTATCCACGTCCGGCCGATAAAAGCCAGTATGAGGGGTATATGGGCCTCTATTCGGCAATGAAAGAGGACATTATCACGGCGCAGCAGGCCCGCGATATTGCCGTATCCTGGCATGAACGCACGATCCGCCACCAACAGCGCTGGGCAGCACATTACCGCAACCGCCTGAGCTACGAGCGCGCGATGCTGGAGGAAAACGGCGGGGTGTTCACACGCACTCAGGATTTTCGTCCAGGCGGCAGGGTGCTCAGCCGTGGGGAATGGCTGACCATTATCCGCGTGAATAAAAGTCGGGGTGAAGTCACTTCAGTGGTCACGCCGGGGTACACCTTTATGGGGTATCCCGACAGAACAATGAACCTGACCATTGACCGTATTACCGATTATCAGGCGCCTTCGCAGGAAGAGGCGACCGCCGCAACATCAGCGACAAAACGCCCCCCGATCGTTAACTACCCGGGTGACGGATTTATCACGATGACAAAGGCCCAGTGGGCTGAAAAACACCGGGATTATAAAAGCGTCCGCGCCGTGGCGGCCGGTGATACCCACGGCGCGTATCGTTTCCGCCGGGCAATGGATAACGCTTACAGCCTGTCAAATGTGTACATCACTGATCTGAAAATCGTCGAAATTCCTGCCCTGTAAATAACGGCTCCCCGGCTCAGGGCCGGGGAGCTGCGGAGAAGATGAAAAATGCATAGCGCTCTGAAACAACGTATTGAAATGATGCGCGGACGGATCGAGGGACGCGCCCCGGTGGCAGAGGTACACGCCAGCGCACAGCTGTTTGTTTCTCCCGATCCGGTTTGTGCCCGTCTGGTCTCACTCGCGGGGATCGGTGACAGTGACATTATTCTCGAGCCGAACGCCGGAACCGGCGCCATTCTGAGGGCGGTGCGGGCTGTGGCTCCGGGGGCAATGAGTGACGCTGTTGAGCTCAATGCCGGGCTGTGTCAGTACCTCAGAAATGAATTTGAAGGTGTGGCGGTGACGTGCTGTGATTTCCTGCAATATGTCCCCGGGAAGCGTTACACCCGAATTATCATGAATCCGCCATTCGGACACGCCCAGGATATTAAGCATATCCGGCATGCCTTCACCCTGCTGGCACCGGGCGGCGTACTGACCGCCGTTTGTCTGAACGGCCCCCGGCAGGAAAGTGCACTGAAAGCGCAGTCAGATATCTGGGAGCCGCTACCGCGAGGGACGTTTACCTGTACGGATGTTTCAACGGTGATTATACGTCTGGTTGCAGACTGATATTCTCGCCCGGTGCGGAGGTTGGGTCGGGCAACCTCTGCACGTTCAGCCCGGAAAAGACCGCGCGCCTGCGGCGCCGGGAAGAACGGCGCTGACGCGCCGCCCATCCTCCTGCGCGTGATAACCTGGTCAGTGAACAGTTGATGAGAGCCCTGACGCTGTTCCGTCGTGCCACTGTGGCTGTTTCTCTTCCCTTTCATTTTCCTGTTTCCTTTCTTCATCTTTTTCATTCAACGATGACGCTTCCCTTGTGATGGTAATGAAAAACACAGCAGGGCAATGGCCCCCTTCGGCTCTCCGTCCGTTCCGGCCGGGTCGTCAGCCCTACTCCGACGGGCAGCTGCACGGCAGCGGCCAGTCTCCGGCCGAATCCCTGGCGGGGTTCGGGCTTCGCTAGGGTCTGATGGCAACGGCCAGGTCAACCCCTGCTGCGGGCCGATGGCCCACGCCTTCACCACGCCGGCGATAAAGCCACCGTCGCTCTGAGGGGCAACGACGATTCGCCGTCGCTCAGCGTCGTTGCAGTTGTGTCCTGCTCATCCTTCCCGGTGCTTCTCCCGTTAAGTCCCTTTCGCCGGGGCTGAAGTCAACACAGTCGGTTTCGTCAGTCCAGGGTGAAATGCACGCCGCAGGCGGCGCCCTGGACAGCCAACCCCGCCGGTGTTTCCGACGCCCTTGCGGCGAAGGAACTCAACGGGAGATGTGGATCACCTGACGATAAACAGAGCCGGTCACAACGAAACGTCAACACCGCGGCTCCGGAATCTAACAGAAGATATGGGCTGAAAAGAAAGAAGGAAGGTTTTATGTGTGCTTCAGAACCAGAAACAGGGCGTCTTCCTGATGGGGTATTTACCCGCAAACAGGCGCAGGACGTGGCGGCGCGGTATCACAATGTGGCGATTGAAGACGATCAGGGGACGCATTTTCGCCTTGTGGTGCGGGAAAGTACCGGACCGCTCATCTGGCGTAACTGGAATTTTGAGGCTGACGGTGGCGCGATGCTGAATCGCTATATCGAACGTTATGGTGTGAAAAAGCAGTAAGAAGGTGCCCTGTCGGAGCGCTAACTCCGCAGGGCCAGACAATCATCAAACCTGAGAGGTATTAACTATGTCAGTAACCGAGTCTAAAGCAAAAAGCACCCGAAAAGCCAGCGCGACCCGCGCGGATAAAGCGGGGGCAGTGGCCCTGAAAGCGGCCCTTGAAGCCGTGCAGATTGAATATCTTCCCCTGTCAGCCCTGGTCCGTTCCCCGCTGAATGTGCGCACCATCCCCTATGCGGCAGACAGTATCCGTGAACTGGCTGACTCCATTGCGGCGGTCGGACTGTTGCAGAACCTGGTGGTTCACGCACTCGATGACGGACATTTCGGTGTCGCCGCCGGGGGCCGCCGACTGACCGCGATGCTGCATCTTGCCGACATCGGCACGTTTTCACCCGACCAGCCTGTCGCCGTGAAGCGTGTTCCTGATGATCTGGCAGTCGTCGCCTCAATGACCGAGAACGGACAGCGTCGGGATATGCACCCGGCAGAGCAAATCGTCGGCTTCCGTACCCTGGCTGCTGAGGGAAAAACACCCGCGCAGATTGGTGATTTACTGGGCTATGGCCCCCGTCATGTGCAGCGCATGTTAAAGCTCGCTGACCTTGCCCCCGTCATTCTTGAAGCGCTGGCCAGCGACGAACTGACCACCGAACACTGCCATGCCCTGGCGCTCGAGAGTGACCCGGCCCGTCAGGTGCAGGTGCTCGAGGCTGCCCGTCAGAAAGGCTGGAACAATAAGCCCGAGGTCCGCGATATCCGCAGCCTGATCACCGAGAGCGAAGTCACCACAGACTGCGCAAAATTCCGCTTCGTCGGGGAAGCCGCATTCCGCGACGGCGAAATACGCCGCGACCTGTTCAGTGCTGATGACGGGGGTTTTGTGGACGCCGTGCTGCTCGATACCCGTGTACTGGAAAAACTGACACAGGCCGCCGAAGACCTGAAAACCACCGAAGGCTGGTCATGGTGTCTCGCGCGTATGGAGTCTGTGCGTTATCACGGTGAGGATGCGCAGGTGTACGTGTTGCAGGATGAACCCAACCCGGTATACAGCGAAGAAGAGGAAGAACGACTGGCCTCACTTCAGGACCAGTATGAAGCGTTTGAATCTGAGTGTGATGAGTCCGCAGCGCTTGAACTGGAAATTGCGGCGATGGAAAGTGCCGGGACAGACCGGGCCTGGACACAGGAGATGAAAGACGCCACGGGCGTGGTGGTGTCCTGGTCTTACGGTGCCATGACCGTGCAGCGCGGCGTCCTGCTGCGCGATAACAGCGAAGAGGCAGAGAAAACCCCGTCTCAGGTGCATACGTATACCCGTCAGCCCGATCCTGCCGATGCTGTCAGTCTGCCGCTGGTCACGAAAATGTCCTCCGAGCGTACCCTGGCAGTGCAGGCGGCCCTGATGCAGCAGCCGCAAAAAGCCGTCGCCATGCTGGTCTGGTCGTTGTGTCAGAAAGTCTTTGTGGTCTGCTCCACGCAGAGCCATCCCCTGCAAATCAGCCTGACCTGCTCGCACTATTCTCTGTGTGATAACGCACCGTCCGGTAAGACGGGTGTCGCCTGGCGGGCGCTGATGGCGGAAAAAAACCGTCTGGAAGCGCTGCTGCCGGAAGGCTGGCAGAAAGATTTCACCACCTTCTTTACCCTGGACGGCGCTGTGCTGACGTCCCTGATGGCGCTGTGTACCGCATTCAGTGTGAACGGTGTCCAGACCCGTGAGCACGGTTTCACCTCCCGCAGTCCGCTTAACGACCTGGAAACTGAGCTGAACTTCCACCTGCGCGACTGGTGGCAACCGCAAACAGTGACATTCTTTGGTCAACTTTCCAAAGCGCAGATAGTTGACGCGCTCATGGACGCAGGACTCACGGGGGCGGCGCGAAACGCGGAGAAGATGAAGAAAGGGGATGCGGCTGAATACGCCGAAAGCCAGATGAGCGGCAACCGCTGGGTGCCCACCTGGTTGTCAGCGCCCATTGCCGCACCGGCTCAGACGGATACCGATTCGCATAACCCGGCAGAAGCCGCCTGATAACGCTGTGCCGCCCTGCGGGGCGGCAATAAGGAGTGAAGACCATGTTCAGCCGCAATATTGATGATTTGAAAACCATGCTGCCCTGTGAATACGAAGAATGGCGTGAGCGTGGCGATGACTTCAGGCGCACCCTGACACACGCCATCATGCGTCACCTCGAGACTCCCGAACACTGGCAGGTTAACGCTGAGTACCGGACCGAGTTCGGCGGGCTGTTTCCGGTGCAGTGTCGTTTTACACCCCCTGACGGACAGTGGCACCTGTGTGTCTGTAGTCCTGGGGAAATCAGTCCTGCCTGGTCGGTGGTGCTGCTTTCGTCCTGCGGTCAGTGCGTGAGACTGCTCATGACAACCCCGGTGTTTGAACCGCACGATTTCAATGTGCTGCTGCAACAGACGGCGGCGCTGGCACGGATGCGCTGTTCGGCGACCAGTGTCGCGGCAATGCTGACACAGGAGGAGGCGTTATGATCCCGGCTCATCTTGCACTGATCCCGTTGCATGAAGGCCGACGCGCAGCACTGCGTGCGGTAGGGGAGGTGGAGCATCGCCTTTCGCAGGGGAAACGCCTGCCTGAACATGCCTGGGCACATGCCTTTTTCCGACACCTCACCGGCAGCAAACGTATCGGGCTGAAGGAAATAAACTATTTCGCCGCCACGCTCACTGAGCGGGAGTTGCGTGGACGTAAGGCCAACTGGATAAGTGCCATCGATACGCTGATCGAGAGCCGGGGAACCTGCTGTTATCTGCCCTTATCGGTCAGTGCGGCATACGAACTGTTCCCGGAAACCCGCTTTAAGGAGGATGAGCGGTTCCGTCAGAAACTGGACCTCCGGGAGCAGAAATATACCCGCCAGCGCAGCAAAGCCCGGATAAGCGAACAGCAGGCGTATCAGTCCAGGGTCGGGCAGGCCGAAATTGACCTGGCATTCCAGACCCCGGAAACGGTGCGCAGCTGGTTCTCGCGCTGGCGGCAAACGGATATCAGCGAAAATGTGCTCGATGACATGTTCTTTCGCTGGAGTGAGCGTTTCCCGTCGCTGGTAACCCTTGAGCGGTGGCAGTGGGACAACCAGCCGCACTGGGCGTTGATGTATGAGGTTCAGGCGCTGGCGAAAGAAGCCTCCCCGGCAGTCAGGGCGCATGAACGCTGGATGGTCCCGAACAAACTGGTACACCGGGAGGGGCGGGTATGAAACGCTATACGGTCATTCTGGGTGACCATTGCGGGTATGCTGATTACCGGGTCATTGCACAGAACCGGACGGGGGCAGTGGATCTGGCGATGAACCAGCACTATGAACTGGACACCCCCCAGGAACGCGCACAACGCGTATCCAGCCGTTCACACCAGGCAAAAGCCCTTTTCGTTTATGCAGGCTGGCCTGCGCGTGCATCGCAGTAAGACGACCTGGCAATGCGTGGGAACATTAAGTAAATGGGGCCAAATGCCGATAACATAGTCGGACAGATTTTAAGAGGAAAGAGACAATGGCAGACAACATCAGGGATTTTGCAGTGTTCATGTTAGCGATAGCGGGTATGTGTCTGCTGGGAGTGGCAGCGAGATATTTTTTGCTGCCCTATTCTCCCGCACTGGGTACCCTGGCAGGGATTTTAGTCCCGATAACATTGTATTTGCTGTTCAGAATATGGAAGCGTCGTCGCTGACAGCATGGGGGATGACGTATGGGCAGGAAAGTCGGGGAACGGCAGGTGAACCCGGGATTAAATTTGCTCACAAATTCAGCATGTTATTCCTGGGCAGGAAGTGTGCCGCTGCGGTATAATGACCATGGCGCTTGAGGCTTTTTGCCTCACCGTCGGCTTGTTGTGAGGCAGAAAAAATTAAGCCCCTAAGTTAATTTTCATTAACCCTGCACTGCACCCATTTAGTTGGACTCTCAAACTGGAGAGTCCTATGCCCGGACGTAAATATACCCTCGAAGAACGCCTTGAAGTCGTTATGCACTATCTTGCCAGCGATGAAGGCTATCGCTTAACTTCAGCCCGTTTCAACGTTCCCAGAACCCAGGTGAGAATCTGGGTTGCAGCCTATGATGCTTATGGTGAAGAGGGACTAAAACCCAGAGATAAGGGTGTATCCATCGATCCTGAAATCAGAATTGAAGCTGTGAAAGCGGTGCTATCTGGTCAGATATCTCAGACACAGGCCGCGACTAAATTCAATGTTGCAGGTGCATCATCTGTCGCCAAATGGTTAAAAGTGTACAAAGAGCAGGGTGAAGAAGGGCTTCGCTCACTCAAGGTAGGCACAAAAAGGGTATCTTACATGGCTGAACACCCTGAACTTATTGAAGCCGCAGAGGAACGATCAAAAGAGCAGCGAATTCATGAACTGGAAAGGAAGGTCAAACGTCTTGAATTACGGATAATTTATCTTCAAAAGCTGAAAGCCTTAGTTCGGTAAGAGATAAGGTTCGTGTTGTTGACGAACTAAGGCAGCATTACCCGCTTGATCAGCTGCTGAGTACCGCCCGGATACCCAGGAGCACGTTTTACTATCATCTTAAAGCACTACGCTCTCCGGGAAAATATGATGAAATAAATCGTCGAATCAGCGAGATATATGATGAAAACCAGGGCCGCTATGGCTATCGACGGGTAACGCTGGCGATCAGAAGAGAGGGCTGGCTGATCAACCACAAAGTGGTTCAACGCCTGATGAATGCTCTTGATCTTAAAGCCGTTATCAAAGTAAAGCGCTATACCTCCTGGCGTGGCGAACGTGGGTGTGCTGCTGACAACCTCCTGCAACGAAACTTCAAAGCCAGTCGGCCCAACGAAAAATGGGTCACAGATGTCACCGAGTTCGCCGTCAACGGCCGCAAACTCTATCTTTCTCCGATCATCGATCTCTTCAATAACGAAGTCATTTCCTACAGTATCTCAGAACGCCCGACAATGCCGATGATTGACGACATGTTGATTAAGGCATTTGCCAGAATGGACGCAAACAGCAAACCAGTACTTCATTCAGATCAGGGCTGGCAGTACCGCCATCGGTGGTATCAGTATCAGTTGCGGGAGTTTGGGGTTCTGCAAAGCATGTCCCGCAAAGGAAACTGTCTGGACAATGCCTGCGCTGAGTGTTTTTTCGGGACGTTAAAATCAGAATGCTTCTACACCCGTAAATTCAACGATGTTGAGGAGCTGAAGGTTGTTCTTGAGGATTACATTCGTTACTACAACACGCGGCGAATCAGCCTTAAATTTAACGGCCTCAGCCCGGTTGAATACCGCCTGAAGACCTACCCGTTGCGGCTTTAGCCACGTTATCCTGATTTCACCTGGACGGTCTGATGTTGACAAGGGCGTTACGCGGCCTGACGGCCCTCAGCTGTATTGATACCAGCCCTGTTGTTCCGGGGCGTTTCTGATGTTCCGGACACGGCCAGGCTGAAATGAACAGCATTCAAAATGAGCAAAAAGTGCTTTTCGTAAAAAATTTACAAATCTTTTTTGCAGGAAAACATGCCTCTAATTCGCAACAGGAAGCCCGGAGAGCGATTCTTCGTTACGCATAAGGCCAATTGTGTTTCAACAGTAAAAACTGTTTCTGAGGCCTTTGGTTGCGAATAGTGGGCTATTAACGCGTATTCCCGTAACGCTGAAAAGTCATGAATAGCTATGAATAGCAGTGACCTTGCAGGTAAACGTCAGGTTTATTACTATTCAGGCATCGATACTGACCGGAACCACTCAACACTGGTATGTTGATGGGGTATTGATGTCGGAGAGTAATCTCCCCCAGCCTAAGAGCGGGATATCCAAAGACACAGACCGGAACCCAACAAGAGTGGATAACATCGATGATCTACTCTGGTGAAAAGGCGCTGATATCAGCGCCTTTTTGCTTTTCTGGACGTGTAAACCGTCTGTCCATTCAGTCGCAGATGTGCGACATATGCAAATTTCATGGGCCTACTCTTTGGTATGGAGTGTCGTCCCCACTGATTGACTTCATAAGCTGATACAACATAAAGCTTTAAGCCGTTCGGGTGGCCGTTGTCCTTACGCAAGTCAAAGAAGATCGCATAGTCATTAACCTCCATATAATGATACATCTCATTGTTTCCCTTATTGATATGGGGAACAACGTAGGAGGTCAGCAGATTTGTTGAAAGCATCTGCGGCAGGTTAAGGCTGGCAGCATATCTGTCAGCACAGAAAAATCGATCCGGTGGAATTTCCGGTCCGTTTCCTTTCTGGTCAGAAAAGACATGATTGCTGTAGTTGATTGTTATCTGTACGGGGTCAGGGATATTGGCGATTTCTGCCATAAACGTCAAAGGCGCGAGGTGCTTCATACAGTAGCTTTTTCCATTAAAGGAAAGATTTTTATGTGCGCCTTTCACTGTTATCCCTTACGAATCCAATGGCGCGGGAATTATATCACAACCCCATGCGGGGCAGATGCGCCCGAGATGTAAAAGATATGATAGGGTACGAGCATGGCCGGCCTCACTGGCTGTTATCCTGAAGAGGCCAACCATGGTTACTATGTTCCCCTGTCAGATTTTGGCCTGATTTACCCGTGCGGACAGTGCCTGATGACTTTCCTTACGTTCGCTGTATCGGTCAGCCAGATAATTAGTCTGCCCTTTCAGGAGCAGGGTGATCTTAAATAATTCCTCGGTGACGTCGACGATACGGTCATACCAGGAAGAGGGTTTCATACGTCCGTTCTCATCGAATTCCTGCCACGCTTTGGCCACTGAGGACTGGTTGGGGATAGTGAACATACGCATCCAGCGCCCCAGAATGCGCATCTGGTTCACGGCATTGAAGGACTGCGAACCGCCGCAAACCTGCATTACCGCAAGCGTTTTACCCTGTGAAGGACGAACTACGCCTTCACTTAAGGGTATCCAGTCGATTTGTGCCTTCATAACCGCGCTCATTGCCCCATGCCGCTCCGGTGAACTCCACACCATCCCGTCACACCATCTGACCAGGCTGCGTAGTTCGGTGACCTTAGGGTGCGTGTCCGGTGCATCATCCGGCAGAGGTAAACCGGAAGGGTTAAAGAGCTTTACCTCCGCGCCCATCGCCGTCAGCAGGCGACCGGCTTCTTCCGCGGCAAAGCGGCTGTAAGAGCGTTCCCTTACTGAGCCATACAGGATCAGAATCCGTGGTGGCTCCTGCAGGTGCAGGCGTTCAGCGATGTGTTGATCAAAGCATTCGGTGTTCAGGGCAGGAAATTGTTCCATTTTTCTCCTCCATAGAGAACAGATGATTTCAAAGTTAATATATATGATTTACCATATGTGTATTCTAAAGGGAATGGAGTGATAAATGCTACAACCTGTCCAGCTTTTCAAAATCCTGTCGGATGAGACACGGCTCGCCATCGTCATGCTTCTCCGGGAGTCCGGTGAACTGTGCGTCTGCGATATCTGCGCGGCCACCTCCGAATCACAGCCCAAAATTTCGCGACATATGGCTATTCTTCGCGAGGCTGAGCTGGTTCTTGACCATCGGGAAGGCAAATGGATCCACTATCGTCTGTCACCCCATATACCGGCGTGGGCAGCAGAGACAATCACGACGACCTGGCAGTGTCTGCGCGAGGATGTACGTGAATGGCTGGACAAATCAGCCTGCACCTCCTGCTGAAGCAGGAAAACATATTTACAAAATCATATATGATGGGGTCTGAGATGCTTTTGGCAGGGTGTATATTTTTACTGACGCTGGTACTGGTGATCTGGCAACCCAGAGGCCTGAGTATTGGCTGGAGCGCGAGTATCGGGGCAGTGCTGGCGCTGGGAA
Organism: Buttiauxella gaviniae; assembly: GCF_040786275.1. Classification (NCBI taxonomy): domain Bacteria; kingdom Pseudomonadati; phylum Pseudomonadota; class Gammaproteobacteria; order Enterobacterales; family Enterobacteriaceae; genus Buttiauxella; species Buttiauxella gaviniae. The sequence continues at coordinate 10,621 of NZ_JBFMVT010000001.1, read as the reverse complement.
CCGGTGTCATCCATATCGCTGATATTCCCGTTGTCTGGAATATCGTCTGGAACGCGACAGCGGCATTTATTGCGGTCATCATCATCAGCCTGCTGCTCGATGAGTCCGGCTTCTTTGAATGGGCCGCACTGCACGTCTCCCGCTGGGGTAACGGACGTGGTCACCTGCTTTTCACCTGGATAGTCTTGCTCGGTGCCGCTGTTGCTGCGTTGTTTGCCAATGACGGCACCGCGCTGATCCTGACGCCGATTGTGATTGCGATGCTGCTCGCACTGGGGTTCAGCCAGGGCACGACACTGGCCTTTGTCATGGCTGCAGGGTTTATTGCAGATACGGCCAGCCTGCCGCTCATTGTTTCTAACCTGGTGAATATCGTCTCTGCGGACTTCTTCGGTCTGGGCTTTACGCAGTACGCCTCCGTTATGATCCCCGTGGATGCGGCAGCGATTGCGGTCACGCTGATCATGCTGCATCTCTTCTTCCGCAGGGATATTCCGGCAACGTATGACGTTTCGCTGCTGAAGACGCCTGCAAGTGCGATCAAGGATCCGGCAACCTTCAGGGCGGGCTGGATTGTCCTGTTATTGCTGCTTGTCGGTTTCTTTGTTCTGGAGCCGCTGGGGATCCCGGTCAGTGCGATAGCGGCGGCTGGCGCAGCAGTGCTGTTTGTGGTGGCGAAAAGAGGCCATGCCATCAACACCGGGAAAGTCCTGCGCGGTGCGCCATGGCAGATCGTCATTTTCTCGCTGGGCATGTACCTCGTGGTCTATGGCCTGCGCAATGCAGGGCTCACGGAGTACCTGTCTGGCGTGCTGAATCTGCTGGCAGACAAGGGGTTATGGGCAGCGACGTTCGGCACCGGCTTCCTGACGGCATTTCTCTCATCAGTGATGAACAATATGCCGACGGTGCTGATTGGCGCGCTGTCGATTGACGGGAGTACGGCGACCGGCGTCGTCAAAGAGGCAATGATTTATGCCAATGTGATTGGCTGCGATTTAGGCCCGAAAATCACCCCGATTGGCAGTCTGGCAACCCTGCTGTGGCTGCATGTGCTTGCCCAGAAAAATATAAAGATTACCTGGGGATATTACTTCCGTACCGGCATTGTCATGACTGTGCCGGTGCTGTTTGTCACTCTGGCCGCGCTGGCGTGGCGGCTCTCTGTCACTTTGTAATGAGATACTGATATGAGCAACATTACCATCTATCACAACCCGGCCTGTGGCACATCACGCAACACGCTGGAGATGATCCGTAACAGCGGCAACGAACCGACGATAATTTATTATCTCGATACGCCCCCGACCCGCGATGAGCTTATTAAACTTATTTCAGATATGGGAATTACGGTACGTGCATTGCTGCGTAAGAATGTTGAGCCTTATGAGCAACTGGAACTTGCAGAAGACAGGTTTACCGATGAGCAATTGATAGAATTAATGCTGCAATATCCAATTCTTATCAACCGGCCAATTGTTGTCACACCTGCAGGAACCCGCCTGTGCAGACCTTCAGAGGTGGTACTGGAAATTATTCCGGAACCTCAGCAAAGTGCATTCACGAAAGAAGATGGCGAAAAGGTTATTGATGAAGCAGGGAAGCGGGTGAAGTAATAAGCAACGAAATGGATAATTCGATTGCGGGACACGTTATTTAGCTTTAACAGGAAACAAAAAAGAGCCCATGTATACCATGGACTCTTTCTGAGATGCCTCGATTATTCAGTCCAACTTTTGGGGGTCAGTACACCCAGAGGCTCAATCCTATGTCTCGACAACATCAGGATAGCTTCTTACCGCGCTCTGCGCAAGGAGAAGAAGGCTATGAAACTGCCGCGAAATACCGTTGTCTGGTGCGTATTAATAGTGTGCCTCACACTGCTGATATTCACCTACCTCACCCGAAAATCGCTCTGCGAAATTCGTTTAAAGGACGGACAACGGGAGGTCGCTGCCGTACTTGCCTACGAATCCAGTAAGTAGCAACCCGGAGGTGGGGAGCAATCCCCACCTTTACAGGGATGATGTTGTTCTGGCTATTGCCACAAGCGCCTTCAGAAGGGCTGTCAGTTAACCATACTGGCAGCCCTTTCTCCTTCTGAGTGCGACCGCAAAACCAACAGAAGGTGTACCCCTGCGGGGTACGGAGCAGGAGGGATGCGCCTGCGGCGCACCCGCTTTCTCCCTTCGCCTCTTTTCCTGATGTTTCCGATTTTTCCCCTGACACATACCTTGCTGAGGGCTGCTGATGCTCTGGCTCCGGCACTTTTGCTTATGCCGGGTAACCGTTTTTTACTACTGCTACCAGAGTGCCATTACCCCAAAAAATAACCCCGTCAGGGCAATGGCCCCCTTCGGCTCTCCGTCCGTTCCGGCCGGGTCGTCAGCCCCACTCCGACGGGCAGCTGCACGGCAGCGGCCAGTCTCCGCCGAATCCCTTACGGGTTTCGGGCTTCGCTAGGGTCTGATGGCAACGGCAAGGTCAACCCCAGCTGCGGGCCGTTGGCCCACGCCTTCACCGCGCCGGTGAACCGTCGCTTTAATGTCGCCACGCCGTTCCGTCGTGTCGGGTGTGTTCATGCTGTTTGTGTGCCCGGTGGGGTATCTCACGGCCGCGTCCTCACGCGGAGGGCTTTTCGTAGCACCGTCTCCGGCCAGAAAACAAGGGTGAAATGCACTCGCTGTGCTCGCCCTTGTTTTCCGTCCAGCGCCGTCGCTCCTTTGCCCTTCGCCGCGAGAGAACTCACCGAGAGATGACATAACCACCAGAGGAGTAAACCAGCATGAACACACACAACGTCAAGACCGCCGCTCCTGAATCTTCCGAAAGATGGGGGAAAAACATTGTGCGGGTTCTCGATGAAGCTCACTGCAACGTGGCCTGCGCTGAAGAGGCAAACGCACATTATGGCGAACGGTTTACCCGACTGGATGCCTGCGTATCTTTCATTCGTGGCGCGGTGGCTGCGCTGTTTCGTCAGTCATGAACCGGAAGGAAAAAATGATGACCAGTAAAAACTCACTCCTGCGCACTGACGGTTTTATCACCAATATCGATTCCTGCCATCCGCATGACGTGATCCGGGCGGATGTGGTACTGGCGCGGCTGGAGAAACAGGCGGGTCGGCGCTGCGGTCAGTTCTACGAGATTTATCAGTCCCACCTGCTGGGAAATGCACTGGACTACCTGGCACAGTTGCCACTGAAAGACCGCCCTGTGTTTATCGGTGCGGCGGCAAAACGGGGTTACATGCTGACACTGGCAGAAGAACAACGCGCTCAGGTGGATTACAACATCCTGATGTCCCAACTGGCTGCGGAAGACTGATTTATTACCCGGTGGCGGCGTGAGGCTGCCACCGCTTAACCTGAAAGGAGAAGCAACCATGTCACAGAATCTGAACTGCACCCCCCAGGACACCGCCCCACAGAATGCCGTTCCGATGGCGTTTGTGCGCACCACCACCGCCGATATCTGGTGCCACGCGCAGTGGCTGGGCGGCGAATGGGTCACAGAATGGGGCCAGAAAACCCTGGGCGCGTTGCAGGAAAACTACCCCGATATGGCCGTGATGAGTGTGGCCGAACTTATCGACCTGCAAAATGAAAAGTACCGTACTCCGGTGTTGGAAATCACCGGGGAACGTTACATCGATCAGCTTGAAGTATTACCGCCGATGGACTGGTGCCGGACGAATAAAGGGGAGTCGTTCAAATCCATGGAGATGTACGCCGGGGATGTCACCAGCATTTTTGTCCGAACCGAAGGGCGTTTTTTTGAGTTCCGCGACGTCTGCACCCTGTCACATGCACAGGTGCTGGCGCGGGTAGAAACAGAAGTTTTGACCGGGAGTGCGTCATTTTCCGGGCATTAAAAAAGCAGGCTTACGCCTGCTTTCTCGTGCCGGTTTCTCCGTCGAAAGTCAAACCGGCTATCAAAACCCACATGGAGATGAAACCATGACATTTGACCCACAAATAGTTGCACAGGCTAACCAGTTTGTAAATGCCTTACGCAGCGGAAAACCTGCTCATGTTCCGGTGCTCAAGCTGGAGCACTGGCAGCAGTTCATGACCACCGTTAACGCAGGATATGGTGACGGTTCCGGTAACGGCAACACGCCAAGTGTTTACCCGGCACTGGGCCTGGCCTGATCTGAAACACGCCGCTCCTGACGGGGCGGCTTTCAGGAGGCAAGGGGTCAGGCTCCTGAAAACAGACCGACCTGAAGGCTGCACCTGTTCTGAAGCGCCGTTAAAAACTCGCGCACCAGCGGTGCGAACGGCAGGAGAAGGGCAGCGCTGACGCGCTGCTCTCTCCCGTTCCCAGCGTTGTCTTTCCGGGTATGGGTCATATATCCGTTTTTACCTTCCTGATGTTTTCCCGATTGTGACGGTTCTCATGGTGGCCGTATCTGATGGTTATTCTCTTCCATCATAACCCCGTCAGGGCAATGGCCCCCTTCGGCTCTCCGTCCGTTCCGGCCGGGTCGTCAGCCCCACTCCGACGGGCAGCTGCACGGCAGCGGCCAGTCTCCGCCGAATCCCTTGCGGGTTTCGGGCTTTCGCTAGGGTCTGATGGCAACGGCAAGGTCAACCCCTGCTGCGGGCCGTTGGCCCACGCCTTCACCGCGCCGGTGAACCGTCGCTTTAAAGCCGCCACGCCGTTCCGTCGTGTCGGGTGTATGCATTCTGTCTGCTGCTCTGGTGAGCCATCACCCCGGCCAGCTCTCACGCGGAGGGCTTTTCGTAGCACCGTCTCCGGCCAGAAAACAAGGGTGAAATGCACTCGCGGTGCTCGCCCTTGTTTTCCGTCCAGCGCCGTCGCTCCTTTGCCCTTTGCCGCGAGAGAACTCACCGAGAGATGGATTAACCACCAGAAGAGGATAAGACCAGAATGCATACACAAAACGTCAAGACCGCCGCTCCTGAATCTTCCGAAAGATGCGGGGAAAAATTCACCATGCCTCACCTGACCGACCTGTTTTTGTACGTGATGGTCAACAGCGAGGGGCAGAAACAACCGGGTATTTTTGTCCCGACACCGGAAGGCGATCTGCATATTGCTGTTCGTGAGGACGGCGGCGAAACGGTGATCGTCTGGACGCAAAATGGCTGGCCACTGGCGGCAGCGATACCCGAAAGCGGATATCTGGCCGTGCTAACCGGCATAGCGAAATAAACCTCAGATTTAATAACGGCAGGGAAAACCTGCCATTAAACGACTTGAAAGGAGAAATAAAATGACCACACTGGCCTCCCGTTTTCGCGCTGCAAACGTTATTCGTCGTGACCGTGCATTAACGAATGATGAACTTGAAAAATATGTTCCGAGTGTATTTAGCGGTGATAAACATAATTCCCGTTCCGAGCGCTACACCTATATTCCTACTATTACCCTGCTTAATAAACTGCGTGAAGAAGGCTTTGAGCCGTTCTTTGCCTGTCAGACGCGTGTGCGTAATATTGATAAGCAGGAACATACTAAACATATGTTACGTCTGCGCCGTCGTGACACAATTACCGGAACTGAAGTCCCGGAAATTATTTTACTTAACAGCCATGATGGCTCGTCAAGTTATCAGATGATCCCGGGAATGTTCAGATTTGTATGCATGAATGGCATGGTGTGCGGAGATACATTCGGAGAAATTCGTGTGCCGCATAAAGGGGATATTGTTGGTCAGGTTATCGAGGGCGCATTTGAAGTCCTGAAAACATTTGACGACATTGGCGATAATATGGCGGAGATGAAAACGATTAATCTTAATCCCGCCGAACAACGCCTGTTTGCCGCCGCCGCCCTGGACTATAAATACGGCGAAGAACGCCAGCCCGTTACCGCCACCCAGATTCTGGAACCGCGCCGTTTTGAAGATCGCAAAAGTGATATCTGGACCACTTTTAACCGGGTGCAGGAAAATCTAATTAAGGGGCGTTTGCCCGGTATTACCGCTCAGGGAAAACGGACCCGAACAAGACCCGTGACCGGAATTGATGGTGATGTGAAATTAAATCGAGCACTCTGGAAATTGGCGGAAGAGATGGCGAAAATCAAAGACTGAAAAATAACACCCCGGTTAGCCGGGGTTTTTTATATCATTAATTTGGTGTTTGCATGCTGGCCTTATTACCCGGCACTGTACTGTATTCCCCCACTGTACCAGGCTGCTCTGTCAGTGATTTTCTCGCCAACAAAATTCTGTAAATACTCTTTATCTCATCGGCATATTTTTTGCGCTGTGCAATCAGTTTCTGCGACGGACCTGTATTATATATTCCGACACTGTCCCAGTTACGTCCATATGACCTGAAGTTGTGCGCCAGTACCCAGGCACCGCTGTAGACACAAATACATGGATCACTCAGTAACCTTTTTCTGTCAATATTAAAACTGTTCAGTTTTGAATAATGTGAACTGTTCACCTGCATCCCGCAGACATCTTCTGTTTTATTCCGGTTGTCTTTATTGACGGCATCAGCTCTGAGGTGGCTCTCTTTAATGGATATAGCCATGAGCAACAATGGATCGATCCTGAAGTCATGCCCGGCCTGATCGAAACACATTTGTGGAGCAGCAGCACAGGATAATGCAAGAGGAAGCAGTAGCAATGGTAATTTATTCATTATCAGGATACCCACGGGAAAGGTGTTAAATCAGACGACAGACCAGGCAAATAAAAAATACCCGCCGCCATCGTTTTTATCAAGATAATTCACTACAGACGCGCGTGAGCGCTCCTGTTTAGCGGAGAACCCGCACGCCAGAATATATCATGTAAGAACAATCTCACTTATTACCAGCCGCTCTTTGCTAACCATTTAAAACACCACACCCCACGCAAGACTTCGTCTTGCAGATATTTACTTATAAATCAGGTGGATACATCTAAAAAAAAGGAGCAAACTTTATGTTTGGAGGTGTTTTATCGCACATACCGACACTATCACATCATAGGATTAGAATACCTGTTGGTGTCGACATGTATTACATGTATCGTACAATTGTAGATGTGTAAGAACATCATTGTATTAAATATCGTACAGTGTCACACTGTGAGACATATTGGTGTACAAACCTACTACTGTATAACCAGTGAGGTCACTGACTCAGGACGTTGATGACACTGTATCCTGCGGTATCACCAGTTTTAAAAATAATTAAGTTAGTGTCGGTTCCGACACCATCTCAGTAAGGTCATTAATATGGGAAGAGTAGGGATTTACCTTAAAGATAAAATAGAGCGAGAGGTCCGTGATATCGTTCAACAGGATTTACAGAACGGCGCGAACCCCGGGGAAGCAAACATCTCAGCAACGTGCAATGAACTAATACGTCTAGGATTATTAGTTTATAAAAGAGATAGTGATGATGGCCATCAATTCGATCTGGAAGGATATCAAAGAGACCTTATACGAAAAGCCGCCGGCTCACGAGAGGGCACAGTACTTATTGCAACATTACTCGCAGAGATGTACTTGAAAATGACAGGAAAAGATGGCGAGGCTAAACTGGAAGATACCCTTGATATGCTGTTAAACAGCATAAATACAGCAGAAGACGAAGCGGAATCCCGACACTTCGTTAATAATGAAGGGTAACACCGAAGGGCCGGAAGGATACCGGCCACAATAAATCAGGATGGGTTGGATTTATCCCATGGAAACGCCTCTTTTTCAGCCGCTGCTATTTTCTCTTTTAAAAACACCTCAAACTCCATACACAGTACTTTCAGTGCCTGACCATCCTCATTCTGGTCAAGTATCCGCTCAGTAAAATAACCCAACGTGTTCATTAACCTTGTCAGCATTTCGTCATTCAGACTGCGCTTGTGAACTCTCGCCATTATTCGTATTTCTTCTGCGAGATTGTCAGGAATGCGCATGCTGTAACCGGTCGTTTTCCCCGGAAGCAATACTCGCTCGCCTTCACGCCACATCCACAGCCGCTCTTCAGGTGATTCAGTTTTATTTTCTGTATCACCCTGACATTTCTCACTATCGAGTAATTCACCCAGCCATAACTCAAATTTCACCGCCAGCGATATCAGGCGTTCGCCCTCCGCAGTTTTAATGACTGGCTTCTCTGAATGGTAATTAAGTGACAATAACAACCTTGCGATAATTTCATCATTAACGCTTCTTTTCCCTGCCCGGGCACATATTCGTAATTCCATAAGCAAATTATCCGGCGCTCGCAGCCGCCACTCCACAGCTTCGCCAGGACGGAACTTTCGAGGTCGCCCACGACCTTCCCACATTTTCTCTTTAACTTTCATAGGTGTAGATCTCACTAGCAACACAACAACAACCTTGATTGCAAAGCCTACGCACAACCATATTCAGATAAATCCGAATTATTTACATTTATGTGACATTGTTCACAGTTTTTTTTTTTTAGGGTCATGGGACAATATCGCGTGAGTAAACAAACACTTACTCACATCAACTTTGTTTACATCCGGAGAAACAAGCATGTTCACTCAAGGTAATGCCCTTAATGTCGAAAAGGGATGGGCGGTAGCGTCTTTATTTCGAAAGGCTCGTGAAAATCGCCAGTTAAAAAAATTCATCAAAAACGGAGGGTTGGTTTTAATTTCACTTATGGTCGCTCACCCGGTACTCGCCTCTGGTACTGACCTGCTCGCCTCTCAACAAGCAACAGTGAGCTCCACGTTCGGTTCTGGTTCGTCAATTGTGAAGTGGTTTTATATTGCCGAAATTATTATTGCCTTATTCACCTATATTAAAGTCCGCTCTCCCCTCGTTTTCCTCGGTCTGGTTATTTGTATTATCTTCACCCGCATTGCCTTTGCTATTGCGAGCTGATGATGAATGGGGAAGAAGATAAATATTACTTCCCGGAAACTCTCAATCAGCAGGACCGCTATTTTGGTTTGCCCCTCGATGAACTCCTTATTGTCGCGCCGTTGGTTATTCTCGGCGTGCTCAATAATATGTCTACGGAACTTTCCATCATAGCGGGCCTGTTGTGGGCATTAGTCAGATACCTGAAAAAAGGGCAGGGGTCCTTCTGGTTACTTAATTTCTGTTACTGGCATCTCCCTTCGCTCTTATTCAAAATTTCCTTCCGACAGATACCTGATTCAAGTTTCCGACACTGGAGGGCGTAATTCCCATGAAAATGAAAATAAAAGGCGAACGCGATAAACAACTCAGTTATGCGTTTATTGGTCTTGCCTCATTATTAGTTCTCAGTGGCATGGGGAATGTGCTGACAGGTTCACTGGCATGGCATTTCGCCACCACCCAGAAAACGGTCACCACGCCTATGACTTATAACCAACCCTTTACCTCTGACGCTGTCGGCGCTGATGCTTCCGGCATGACCATGTTCGCCTCTTCATTTATATACTGGCGGCTGAATGTGAGTCCGGAAAATATCGACAATAACCAGAATATGCTGCTCGGTTTTGTCCCTTCCACCGAACGGGATGCACTGAAGAAAGCACTGGATATTGAAGCTGAACGCATCAAGAAAGGGGGCATCACCACCCGCTTTGATACGAAGGATATTCGTGTCATGTCCGATGGCTCCGTGGAGTTCAGCGGCACACTGAAATCCGCCACCACCAATGGTGCTATCACCACGCCCCTGAAGGACCAGGCAAAAACCTACCGTCTTAAAATCAGCTACAAGAACGGCATTGTTCATCTTCATTCGTTCGAGGAGCTTCAGCAGAACCCCCCAACCAACTGACAGGACTGCCCATGAAACTTCGTATTTCACCGGCAGCTGCTGCTGTGTTACTGGCATCGGGAATCTTCACCAGCGGCCTTCGGGCCGCTACCGCCCCCGCCGCCATCCCGTTTGAGAACGACGCCGCCTTTAATGTCACTCTCAGCAATAACAACCCCAGCAAGGTTGTTATCGACGGGGAACTGATTACCAGCATCAGCGGGCCATCCGGAGCCTATGACCAGAGCACAACGGAAGACGGCGCACTCATTTTGTCGCCGCTTGTTGCGCAGAACTTCACGCTGTTTATACAGACTGACCACGGCTCATCGCTGAGCCTGAATGTCAGACCACAGGCCGGTAACGGCAAGACCCTGCGCTTTACCCCCATGTCACCACCATTGCGTAAGAACGACGACGCGAAGGCATGGGAAGAAGGGCAGACCTATGAAAAAACACTGGTTGCCCTGTCCCGCGCCGTGGTGAACGGTCAGGTGCCTGACGACTATGTGGAGTATCCCGTCAGCCGCATGACGGCGTACACGCCAGCCACATCCGTCCGTCTGACACCCGAGCGCCAGTTTGTGGGCAACCACCTGCGGGTTGTCCGTTTCCGCATGAACAATCCCGGCAGTATTACCCAGAGCCTGCGTGAGCGTGACTTCTGGCGTAAAGGGGTCCGGGCCGTCATGCTCTCGCAAAACCAGCTTTATGCCGGTGGTGAAGGGGTATGCCTGGATTGTGTTTTCAGATGATGGAGTACCGCGCTCATGAGTCTGAACGAAAACCTGAAAACCCGCCGCACCCAGCTTGCTGTTCTGTCATCCGTTATCGTTATCGGGGCCGCTACCGCCGGCGGCGTCGTATGGTACGGCAGCCACCAGGAACAGCAGAGAAATCCCGCGACAGCCGCCGCACA